>NZ_LGQY01000062.1:0-40736 GCF_003116065.1 Azospirillum sp. TSO5
TCTCCCGGGGCTCTCAGCGGATCTTCGATCCGCCTGACGCCGTCAGCACAAACGAAGTTTGTGCGAGAGGCGGGAGAGGGTTATTTCAGGTCCCCCGACCACGCCGCCAACACCGCGCGTTCCTGGGGCGTGATTCCGGTGATGTTGGCGGGGGGCATGGCGCTGCTGAAGCCGGCCTGCAGGCGGATCTGCTCGGCATGGCGGCGGATGCCGTCGCCCTCCAGCACGACGCCGCGCGGCGGGGTGGCGATGCCCTCCCACACCGGCTGGGCGGCGTGGCACATGCTGCAGCGGGTGGAGACGATCTCCTCAACCTGATTGAAGCCGACCTTGACCGGCGCCGCCGCCGCGGTGTCGCCATTCGCCGGCCCCATGGTGCTGAGCCACGCACAGGCCAGCATTCCGGCGGCGGCGACTCCCCAGGTCCACCAGGGCGTCGGCTTGCCGGCATGGCGGCTGTTGAAGAAGTGGCGGATCGCCGTGCCGACCACCAGCACCAGCGCCACCATCACCCAGTTGTAGCGGGTGGAACTGACCAGCGGATAATGGTTGGATAGCATCAGGAAGACGACCGGCAGCGTCAGGTAATTGTTGTGCAGAGACCGCTGCTTCGCCTTCTTTCCCAGCGACGGGTCCGGCGTCTCGCCGCGCAGCATGGCGGCCACCGTCTTGCGCTGGTTGGGGATGATCAGCATGAAGACGTTGCAGGCCATCATCGTCGCCATCAGCGCGCCGACCTGCAGCATGGCGCCGCGCCCGCTGAACAGCTTGGTCATCGCCCAGGCCGTCGCCACCAGCATCACGAAGCCGGCAATCGCCAGGGCACCGTCGTTGCGGCCCAGCGGCGACTTGCACATCAGGTCATAGGCGACCCAGCCCGCCACCAGCGCGCCGACGCTGATCGCCACCGCCTGCCAATGGCTGAGCGCCATCACGTCCTGATCGATCAGGAACAGGTCGGCGCCGCGGTAATACAGCACGCACATCAGGAAGAAGCCACTGAGCCACGTCGCGTAGGATTCCCACTTGAACCAGGTGAGATCCTCCGGCAACTGCGGCGGGGCGACCATGTATTTGGTCATGTGGTAGAAGCCGCCGCCGTGGATTTGCCACGCATCCCCCGCCGTCCCGGCCGGCGCCCCCGTCCGCTTGCGCAGCGAGGCGTCGAGATGGATGAAGTAGAAGGACGATCCGATCCAGGCGATGGCGGTGATGACGTGCAGCCACCGCACCAGGGCGTTGATCCATTCCCACAGGATGGGCTCCATCGCGCGCACGCTCCTTCCGGTCAAGATCGATGCCTTGACTGTAAGGCGAGTGTGCGGGTGCGGAAAACCATTCGTCCATCCCAACAGCTTCAAAAAATGACGAAAGATGGTGGTGCCCGTCAGGGCGGCTGTCAGGGGCCGGGCAGGAGACCCACGCTGGTCCTACCAAACCCCATGGACAGAATGCCGCACCCAAGCTATACCTCCGCCCGCAAAGGTGAGTAAGCACTCACTTATCACAAGCTACTGATTTAACGCCCCAATGGCCCCACGCCTCGACAGCAGCGCCCGCAAGCGGGCGATCCTCGACGCCGCCTTGCCGCTGTTCGCGCGCAAGGGTTTCGCCGCGACCACCACACGGGAGATCGCGCAGGCTGCCGGTGTGTCGGAGGCGCTGATCTTCAAGCATTTCCCGTCCAAGGCCTCGCTGTACGAGGCGATCTTCCTCAGCTGCATCGACGGCGACCCGGAATATGAACGGCTGGTCGCCCTGCCGCCGGGCACCGGCACGCTGGTGCAGATGATCCAGGGGCTGGTGAACTACTTCGTGGTCGAGGTGCCGTCCGATCCCAACGAACGGGCGCGCCACCGTCTGTCGATCATCAGCCTGCTGGAGGACGGCGAGTTCATGCGGCAGGTCTATGAGGGCATCCGCAGCCGCTTCATGCCCTGTTTCGCCGCCTCCATCGCCGCCGCCGTCGCCTGCGGCGACCTTGCGCCGGGGCCGATCGACGCGGAGAACGGACTCTGGCTCGCCGAACATCTGTGCGGAATGATGGCGACCGTCTGCCTGTCCGGCGGGACGGTGGTGCCCTATCCCTGCGGCCGTCCCGAGCTTGCCCGCCAGACCGTCTGGTTCATCCTGCGCGGCCTCGGCCTGCGCGACGACATCATCGCCGCCCGCGAGTGCGGCTCCAACAATGACGACCCCACACCCGAGAGACCGGAGTAGCCGAACGTGACCCTGGACCATTCGCCAAAGACCGAGACGTCATTCGGCCACCCGGCGTCCGAGCCGGGCCGCGGGACGCCTCCGCCGCCCTCCACGCCGCCGCGCAAACCGGTGACGCGCGGGCGGCTGACCCTGCGCATCATCATCACGCTGGTGATCCTCGGGTTGCTGGGGGCCGGGCTGTACGGCTTCAACAGCTTCCGCGCCAAGGCCATCGCCGACTTCTTCGCCAACAACAAGCCGCCGCCCACCCCGGTGGCTCTGGCGGACGCGACGGTGCAGACGATCCCGAAATATCTGCCGGCCATCGGCACGCTGCAGGCGGCGCGTCAGGTCACGGTGGCCCCCGAGGTCGCCGGCCGGGTGGAGCGCATCCCCTTCGAATCAGGCTCCCGCGTCAAGGTCGGCGACCCGCTGGTGCAGTTGAACGACGCCACCGAACAGGCCGACCTGCTGGCCCAGCGCGCCCAGGCGCGTCTGGCCGAGCTGAACCTGGAGCGCTACCGCGACCTGCGCCGCAGCCAGGCCACGCCCCAGAGCAACGTCGACCAGTATCAGGCGCAGCTCGACGAGATCAACGCGAACATGAAGCGCACGACGGCGCTGATCGGCCAGAAGCTGATCAAGGCGCCGTTCGACGGCGACCTCGGCATCCGGCAGGTCAATGTCGGCGACTACGTCAATCCCGGCGCCACCATCGTCACCCTGACCGACCTGTCGCAGCTCTACATCAACTTCACCCTGCCGGAGCAGGCGCTGCCGAAGCTGTCGGTCGGCCAGGGTGTGCTGATCAACGTCGATGCCCTGCCCGGCCACGATTTCGAGGCGAAGATCACCACCATCGAACCGCAGGTCAGCGCCGACACCCGCGCGGTGAAGGTGCAGGCGACCATGGATAACCGCGAGCGCCAGCTGCGGCCGGGCATGTTCGCCAGTGTCCGCGTCGTCCTGCCGCCGCAGCCCGACACGCTGACCGTGCCGGAAACCGCGGTCGACTACACGGTCTACGGCGATTCCGTCTTCGTCACCGTGAAGAAGCAGGGCCAGGACGGCAAGGAGCAGATGGTGGTGGAGCGCAAGGCGGTGAAGACCGGCGACCGCCTCGCCAACCGGGTCGAGATCCGCAGCGGCCTGAACCCCGGCGACCGCGTCGTGGTGTCCGGCCAGCTGAAGCTGGACAACGGCGCCGCGGTCGTCGAGGCGCAGAGCAATCCGCTCACGCCGCCGCAGACCCTGCCGCAGAACTGAGGCCGATGCCATGGGCAGTTTCACCGACATCTTCATCCGCCGGCCCGTTCTGTCCGTCGTGGTCAGCCTGCTGATCCTGCTGGTCGGCATCCGCTCGATGCTGGAGCTGCCGATCCGGCAGTATCCGCAGCTGCAGAACACGGTCATCACCGTCACCACCAGCTATCCCGGCGCCTCGCCGGAGCTGATGCAGGGCTTCATCGCGACGCCGATCGAACAGGCCGTGGCGACGGCGGAGGGTCTCGACTACCTGACCTCCTCCTCCACCCAGGGGCAGAGCGTCGTCACCGCCTATGTCCGGCTGAACTTCGACCCCAACGTCGCGATGACCGACGTGATGGCGAAGGTGCAGCAGGTCAAATACCAGCTCCCGCGCGAGGCCAACGACCCGGTCATCCTGAAATCGACCGGCGAGACGACCTCCATCCTCTATATGGGTTTCTCCAGCCCCGATTTGTCGGGGGCAGCGATCTCCGACTATCTGACGCGCGTGGTTCAGCCGGTGCTGTCCACCGTGAACGGGGTGGCGCAGGCCAAGATCCTGGGCGGCCAGACCTTCGCCATGCGGCTTTGGCTGGACCCGGCCAAGATGGCGGCGCGCAACATCTCGCCGGCCGACGTCTCGGCGGCGGTCGCCGCCAACAACTACCAGTCGGCTCCCGGCCAGACCAAGGGCGTCTTCGTCATCTCCAACGTCACCGCCAACACCGGCCTGACCGACGTCGACCAGTTCCGCGACATGGTGGTGAAGGCCAAGGACGGGGCGCTGGTGCGGATGCGCGACATCGCCACCGTCGAACTCAGCTCCAAGAGCTTCGACGCCAGCGTGGCGATGAACGGGCAGCAGGCGATCTTCATCGGCGTCGACAGCACCCCCACCGGCAACCCGCTGAACATCGTCGAAGACATCCGCAAGATGGAACCGGAGCTGCGGCGCAACCTGCCGCCCGGCATGAAGATGGAAATCGTCTATGACAGCACCCGCTTCATCCAGGCGTCCATCGACGAGGTGGTGAAGACGCTGCTCGAAGCGGTGGCCATCGTCATCGTCGTCATCTTCCTGTTCCTGGGATCCCTCCGGTCGGTGCTGATCCCGGTGGTGACGATTCCGCTGTCGATCGTCGGCGCCGCCACCTTCATGCTGGCTCTCGGCTTCTCGCTGAATCTGCTGACTCTGCTGGCGATGGTGCTCGCCATCGGCCTTGTGGTGGACGACGCCATCGTGGTGGTGGAGAACATCCACCGGCACATAGAGCACGGCAAATCGGCGGTCGCGGCATCGCTGATCGGCGCGCGCGAGATCATCGGACCGGTCATCTCCATGACCATCACGCTGGCGGCGGTCTATGCCCCCATCGGCCTGCTGGGCGGACTGACCGGCGCGCTGTTCCGCGAATTCGCCTTCACGCTCGCCGCGTCGGTGATCGTGTCGGGCATCGTGGCGCTGACGCTGTCGCCGATGATGTGCTCCGTCATCCTCAAGGAGGGCGGGAGCCAGGGCCGCTTCGCCGCCTTCCTCGACCGCCAGTTCGAACGGCTGGCGGGGTGGTACGAGCGGCGACTGGACGGCATGCTGGACTATCGCGCCGCGACCCTTCTGTTCGCGCTGGGCATCCTGCTGTCGGTCGGCTACCTGTTCGCCAACACCATGTCGGAACTGGCGCCGGAAGAGGACCAGGGCATTCTGTTCGGCATCTCCAAGGCGCCGCAATATGCCAACCTCGACTATATCGACAGCTTCGGAAAGCAGATCGACGACACCTTCGCCAGCTTCCCGGAGACCGACACCCGCTTCGTCCTGACCGGCATGCCGACCCTGAACCAGGGCTTCGCCGGCATGATCCTGAAGCCGTGGGGCGAGCGCGCGCGGTCGGCCAAGGAACTGCAGCCGCTGGCCCAGGCCGAGCTGAGCAAGGTGACGGGCATCAACGTGTTCCTGGTGTCGCCGCCGGCCCTGCCCGGTTCCACCGGCGGCCTGCCGGTGCAGATGGTGATCTCCAGCCCCGGCGATTACCGCACCATCTTCGACGCCATCGAGCGGATCAACGACGCCGCCATGAAAAGCGGCATGTTCATCGTCACCGACACCGACCTGAAATACGACAGCCCGGTCGTCCGGCTGAAGATCGACCGCGCCAAGGCGGCCGACCTCGGCCTGTCGATGAAGGCGGTGGGCGACACGCTGGCGGTGCTGGTCGGCGGCAACTACGTCAACCGCTTCAACCTGAACGGCCGTTCCTACGAGGTGATTCCGCAGGTGCCGCGGGCCGACCGCCTGACGCCTGAATCGTTGACCAACTATTACGTCACCTCCGGATCGGGCGCCCAGATCCCGCTGTCCACCGTGGTGTCGGTGGATACGGCGGTGGAGCCGAACGCGCTGAACAAGTACAACCAGCTGCCCTCGGCCACCTTCTCCGCCGTGCCGATGCCGGGCGTCTCCATGGGTCAGGTCGTCGATTTCCTGGAGGCGCAGGCGCGCACCCAGCTGCCGGCCGGCTTCAACCACGCCTACCTGTCTGAATCGCGCCAGTTCGTGACGGAGGGCAGCCAGCTGATGGTCACCTTCGCCTTCGCGCTGATCGTGATCTATCTGGTGCTGGCCGCGCAGTTCGAATCGCTGCGCGACCCGCTGGTGATCCTGGTGTCGGTGCCGATGTCGATCTGCGGCGCGCTGCTGCCGCTGTTCTTCGGCGCCGCCACCATGAACATCTACACCCAGGTCGGTCTGGTGACTCTGATCGGCCTGATCTCCAAGCACGGCATCCTGCTGGTGGAGTTCGCCCGCGAGATGCAGATCAACGAAGGCGTGGACCGCCGCACCGCGATCGAGCACGCGGCCCGCGTCCGCCTGCGCCCGATCCTGATGACCACCGCGGCGATGGTGGTCGGCCTGCTGCCGTTGCTGACCGCGGCGGGGGCCGGTGCGGCCAGCCGCTTCTCCATCGGTCTGGTGATCGTGTCCGGCATGCTGATCGGCACGCTGTTCACGCTGTTCGTCCTGCCGGCGGTCTACACCCTGCTGGCCAAGGACCACTACGCCGCGTCCCGTTCCAGCCGGGCGGAGCAACTGCGCAGCACGACCTGACGCGCCGTCGGGAACCGCAAGACGAAACAGGCCCCTCCCGACCGGGAGGGGCCTGTTTTCGTTTGGGGTAATCGTTGCTTGGAGGTTTACAGCGCGATCCGCGTCTGGATGCCGTCATATTCGGCACGCAGGTCGCCATCCTCGCTCCGCTCGATCAGCCCGGCTTCCGTCAGCGCCTGGACATCGGCATGGACGTTGCTGTAATCGCGCTTCAGCGCCATCGCCAGCGCCCGTACGCTCGCGGTCGGCTGCCGGTGAAGATGGCGCAGGAGTTCCAGGCGCTTCCCTGTCAGTGTCCGCGCCAGGGTTTCCCAGTCCGCGAAGTTGATGGAGCTTTCAGGTTCGACGGTTTCGCCACGCTCGACGCGATGCACGGCGTCCGCAACCTCCGCCGCGATGTCCCGCAGGCTTTGACCGACCGTGATCTTCAGATCCGTCATAGCGGTTCTCCCCTCAAGGTCCCGATATCCGCCAGAAAGTCTCCCAGCAGCGTTTCGATGTCGGTGAAGCGGTACGGCACCTCGTCCATTCCAATGTGCTTGTGGTCGCCCTTGCCACGTTCATTATCGTAGGCAACCAGACGCTCGCCGTTGCGCCCATAATATAGGCTGTACTTGAAGCGGTGTTCGCTCGGGGGCACCGGCACAGTCACCAGCCACACCCGGATCTGCACGATGGCACCGTCAGGCAGCACCATTTTGCGGTCGCGCAGAAGTTTGGCCTTGGTCATGACAGGATCATGGCATTCCCACGCTATGGTTTCAATCACCATATGGTGAAATGCGCCATGCTTCCATGCGGATTACACGTCTCACCCCGCCAGTTCCGCCGGCACCGGCAGATCCTCGCCCTCTTCACAGCGGAGCATCCAGACCAGCCAGCGCTCGGTGTGGATCAGCAGGCGCCGGGTTTCGATGCTGTCGCAGCCGCGGCTGTGGGCGCGCAGCAGACCGATTGCGCTGCAGATCGCTGACTGCGGGTCGAGGGCTCGTTCCGGCACGGCGGAGGTCCTTTGCGGCGAGGAGGCACGCCCGACACATAGCGGACCGCCCCGCAACCAAAGCGTGATCTTTCTTGGACGCCCGCCGAATCCTTCCCCGCCCCCGTTTCAAAGTTGCGCAGGGCCGGCAGAATGATGCGAGCAGGAATGGCCAAAGCTCCACAAGCTTTTCACATCGCGTAAAACCCGCCGCGGCATGCGCGAAAGAGGCCGCCCTGCGCGCTCTTGTCCCTACCTGCGGCATTTATCGAATGTTATATCTTTTGTCCTAGGCCACTGGTCGGGCCGCCGTCGTAACGAATGCTGTCCGTTCATGCGCCGGCATTTCACGCCTGCACAACGTAGGGATCCGAGATCCATGACAAAGCGTCTGTTGGCCGGCCTTGCCGCGCTCTGTTCCGCCCTGCTGTGCGGGCTGGCAACTCCCGCTCCGGCCGTGGCGGCGGAGCAGGCGTTCCGCATCGGCATCGCCCCGCACACCAGCGCCCGCGTCATCATCGAACAGTACCAGCCCGTCCGCCGCGCGGTGGAGGCGGCGCTGGGCCGGCCGGTGGAGATCGTGACGGCGCCCGACTTCACCGCCTTCGCCCGCCGGGCGGTCGACCAGGAATACGACATCGCCGTCACCACCGGCCATCAGGCGGAACTGCTGCGCAAGGACGCCGCCTATCTGCCGCTGCTGACCTACAAGGCCGACTTCCGCGCCGTCGCAGTGACGGCTGCCAAGGGACCGTACCAGACGGCGGCGTCGCTTGCCGGCACCACCGTCCTGGGCCTCAGCCCGTCGTCGCTGGTGACGCTGTGGGGCCAGCATTGGCTGGCCGAACAGAAGCTGCCCAACATCCAGCTTCGCTATGTCAGCGCCGCCGACAGCGTGGCCCAGCTGATCCTGGCCGGCGATGCGTCGGCCGGCTTCATGTCGCTGGCCAACCGAGCCAAGCTGGCGCCGGAGGTTCAGGCCCAGCTCTCCACCATCGCCGAAAGCCGCCCGATGGCCGGCCGCGTCTATATGCTGAACGGCAAGCAGGCGGACCTGGCGGACCCTTTGCGCAAGGCGCTGTTCGCCTTCGGCGAGACGGCGGAGGGCAAGGCGTATTTCGACGCCAACCAGCTCGACGGCTACCGCATGGTCACCGATGAAGAGCTGGAGGCGATGGAACCGCTGGCCGACGAGGTCCGGAGCGTTCTGAAGGCCGGGAAATGATCCTGACCCGTCTGGCGCCCTGGAAGACCCTGCGCGGGCGCATGCTGGTCGCCGCGATGGCGGTCGAGGCGATCATGCTGACCCTGCTGGTCGCCAACAGCGTGCGGCTGCTCTACGGCAGCCTCGCCGAACAGGCAAGGCTGCATGCGGGGCAGGTGGCGCCGGTGCTGAACGCCGCACTGGTGGCGCCGCTGGCCCAGCGCGACTATGCGACGCTGCAGGCGGTGCTGGACGAAAGCCGCTCCACCGGCGGCGTCCTCTATCTCGCCGTCAGCGACAGCAACGGTAGGCTGGTGGCGATCAGCGGCTGGCCGGAAAACCGCGCGCTGCCCAATCCCGACCCGGCCCTGACGCTGGACACCAAGGACGGCATCGCCCGCTACGACGTGGCGGTGCCGGTGTCGCTGGCCGGGCAGAAGCTGGGCGCGGTGCAGTTCGGTCTCGACCTGCTGCACATCGTCGAGGCGCGGCGTGACCTGCTGACCCAGGGCATCGCCATCGCCCTGTCGGAAATCCTGCTGTCTGCCGGGCTGCTGACCCTGCTGGGCCTGTGGCTGACCCGCCATCTGGCGGCGCTGGCGCGGGCCAGCGAACGGGTGGCGGCCGGCGACTACAGCCCGCCCGAACTGGCGGAGGGGAGCGACGACATCGGCCGGCTGGGTGCGGCCTTCAACACCATGTCGCACGCCATCAAGGAGCGCGTCGACCAGCTGACCGTCGCGCTCGACGAGCAGGAGGCGTTGGCCCGCGACGTGGAGCAGGAACGCGCCCGCCTGTCCGCTCTGCTGTCGGCGATGGATTTCGGCGTGCTGTTCGTCGGCGGCGACGGGCGCATCGCCTACGCCAACCCGGCCTTCTCCGGCCTGTTCGCGATCACCGTGGCGCCGGTCGGCCACCGGCTGGACGAGACGCTGGCCAACGCCGGCAACGCCCCGCGCGACACCGACTATACCCTGCTGTCGGCGGTGGACGGCGACGAGCGGCGCGAGATGACGCTGACCGACGGGCGCATCGTCAGCTGGCACAATGTGCCGGTGCGCAAAGGCGCCGGGGCCACCGGCACCGCCATCGGCAAGCTGTGGCTGTGCATCGACGTGACCGAGCCGCGTCAGGCGGCCGAGCAGCTGCTCCAGGCCAAGGAGAAGGCGGAGGCCGCCAGCCGGTCGAAGACCGAGTTCCTGGCGACCGTCAGCCACGAGCTGCGCACCCCGATGAACGGCGTGCTGGGCAACCTGACCCTGCTGGCGGACGCCTCGCTGCCGACGGAGGAGAAGCGGCTGGCCGACGTCGCCCGCCGCTCGGCCGAAACGCTGCTGCGGCTGCTGGACGACATCCTCGACCTGTCGAAGCTGGAGGCCCGCCGCATCGATCTGGAGGAGGCGGACTGCGCCCTGCCCCAGCTGATCGACGGGGTTCTGGAGGTGCTGCGCCCGAACGCCACCGACAAGGGGCTGGAGCTGTCGGCCCGGCTGATGCCGTCGGTGCCGGAGGTGATCGTCACCGACCCGGCCCGCCTGCGCCAGATCCTGTTCAATCTGGTCGGCAACGCGGTGAAATTCACCGAGGAGGGCCATGTCGCCGTGCGGGTGCGCCGGCTGGACCGCACCCCCGCCGACGTCATCGCTTATGGTCATCCCGACTCCTTCCTTCTGGAGTTCGAGGTGGAGGACACCGGCATCGGCATCGCGCCGGGTTCGGTGCCGACCCTGTTCGACCGCTTCACCCAGGCCGACAGCTCGATCACCCGGCGCTATGGCGGCACCGGGCTGGGGCTGGCGATCTGCCGCGACCTCTGCCTGCTGATGGGCGGCAGCATTGCGGTGGACACCGCCCCCGGCCGCGGCAGCGTCTTCCACTTCACCGTCGTCGCCCGTCCCGGCGACCCGTCGGCCCTGCGCCGCGTCGAGCCCGGACACGGCACCAGCGTCGGCGAGGCGGCACGCGCCGCGGCCTTGCCGACGCTGCGCGTGCTGGCGGTCGACGACATCGAGGTCAACCGCGACATCGTCCGCGGCATCCTGGAGCGCGCCGGCCACAGCGTGGCGCTGGCCGCCAGCGGCGGGGAGGCGGTGCGCATGGTGCGCGACCAGCCGTTCGACCTCGTGCTGATGGACATTCAGATGCCGGGCATGGACGGGCTGACCGCCACCCGCCGCGTGCGCGAACTGCCCGACCCTCAGGGAAGCGTCCCCATCCTGGCGCTGACCGCCCATGCGTCAGGCAGTTCGCGGCCGGAATGTCTGTCGGCGGGGATGAACGGTTTCGTCACCAAGCCCTTGCGCCCCGCCCTGCTCTTTGCCGAAATGGCGTCGGTGCTGGGCAACGGCGCGGCTGTGTCCGCCGCCCCCGCGCCCGCCGCTCCGGAGCCCGCCATGATCGACCAGCCTGCCATTCCCGACGCCGACCTGCTGGATGAGGAACAGGTGTCCCTGCTGCTGGAGGTGCTGACGGCCGACGACTGGACCGCCTCCGTCGCCGGCTTCACCGACAACGGGCAGAAGACCATCGACAGCATGGTTGCCCAGGCCCGCGCCGGGGAGCCGCACAACCGCACCGCCCACACGCTGAAGGGCACCTCGCTGAATCTCGGCGCCGCCGCCCTCGGCCGTCTGGCGAAGGAGCTGGAGCACGCCCCGGCCGCCGCGGTTCTGGAGCAGGAACAGCGGTTGCGCGACCTGCTGGACCGCTCGCTCGCCGCGCTCCGCACCCGCCAGCCGCTAAACGTCTGAACGGATAAGTGGTGGCCGCAACGCCACCAACAGGCAGCCGCTCCCTCCACATTCGGACAGGTCGGCGTGGCACAAAAGTCCTCCTGGCGCGTTGTCTCCTCAGGACCAAGACCAGAGAGGCGACATGAGCGACCTAGCGGACGATCTCGATCAATGGACCGGTCCACATACCGGGCCACATACCGGGTTGCTGGCCGGATTGCGGGCCGACCGGGTGCGACCGGCGGTGCGGAAGGCCATGACCGAGGCTGGCTTCACGCCGATGGATCTCGGCGACGGCTGCCGGGCCTGGTACCGTCGGTCGGACGACGGCACCCATGCGCTGATTTCGCACAACAACGCGCTGGACGGCGACCCGACGGTCAAGGACTGGATCGTCGGCCAGTATGGCGAGCGCGGCGGCTTCGTCGAGGTCGGCGGCCTGCCGCTTTTCCGGGCGCTGGAAGGGGCCGACACCCTGCCGTCGCCGGTGCGGCCGGACGGATCGCTGGTGGAGGCGCTCTATCCGTCCCTCCAACAGGCGCTTGATGATCTGGGGTGATAGTCCAGCTGTAGCTCGTGGATGGCCCAATGGGCGATGACCAAGGTCGGGCTGGACAAGCGGAGGGCTGAACGGAAAAGCTCACGCCGGTTGCCATATGGGATTAAGACCCCCATCTGACGGCCGACAACAGCCCCGACCATCAGCGAGCCGCCTGTCCATGGAAGCCGACCGATCGAAGCCCTTGCGCATCCTGCTCGTCGAGGACGAGCCGCTGGTGGCCATGGCCATCGAGGATTCGCTGGAAGTCCAGAATGTCGGCGTCGTCGGTCCCGCCGGCACGGTGGCGGAAGCGCTGGAGCTGATCGCCAAGGGCGGCATCGACGCCGCCCTGCTGGACGTCACCCTGCGCGGGGAGCGCGTCGACAGCGTCGCCGACGCGCTGAGCGCCCAGGGCATCCCCTTCGTCTTCACCACAGGCCACGGCGCCGCCGGCCTGCCGCGGAGCCATCAGGACCGGCCGGTCCTGACCAAGCCCTTCCGCGAGGTCGAGATGACGGACGCCATCGACCGTTACTTCCGCGGCGCCGCCTGACCGCCCGTCGGCCAACCCCGATCAGCCAACGCCAATCAGCCCGGCCGCCCGTCGACCCGCGGCGACATCAGGACCGGGGCGTAGGCGACGAGATACAGGGTGAAGGCCGCGACCCAGGCATAGCCGGAGCATTGCAGCGCCGACCACACCCACTCCACCGGCAGCAGCGGCGAGGCGGTGCGGGCGACCGCCGCGACCGTCAGCAGCACATAGGCGGCAACCGTCAGCCGCGACACCACCAGCGGCCGCCCGGTGTGGCCGAGCGAGGCGCGGCTCATCACCGCCAGGATCAGGGTGGCGAAGGCGCCGATCGTCATCGCATGGGTTCCCGCCGCCGCCGGCAGCCCGGCCAGGGCATGCAGCCCGCGCAAGCCCAGCGCCACCGGCACCCACAGATAACCGACATGCAGGATCCACAGGATCGGCGAGCGCCAGGCCTTCCAGCCCTGCCAGCCGGCCAGCCGCACCGCATGGGCCACCGCGGCGGCGAGCGCGATCAGCCCGGTGACCACGGACTCCGGCGCCACCATCGCCGCCGGGATCAGCGCCAGCGTCAGCACCAGCACCGGACGCTCCACCATCGGCCAGGACCGCACGCCCAGCCCCGCCTTGCCCAGCCCGTTGCGGGTGAAGGCCGGCAGGATGCGCCCGCCGATCACCGTCACCATCATCAGCACGACGCCGAGGCCCAGCGCGAAGCCGGCATCCGTCCCGCCGTCCAGAATCTCCAGCCAGTCGAGGTGGATCAGCAGGTTGGCCGCCGTCAGCAGGCCGATCAGGATCAGGAAGGCGCTGTTCCGCCACTTGCCCGCCGCCACCAGCGGCCGGCCGAGCGCCAGCCCCAGCCCCGGCAGGAAGGCGATGTCGATCACCGCCGCCACCGGCTCCGGCATGCCGGTCCAGGGGAAGACGGCGACGCGGCCGGCGATCCACAATGCCGCGAGCGCCATCAGCGGCGCGCCGGACACCGCCTTGGTTCCGGTCCAGCTCGGCACCGCGGTCAGCAGGAAGCCGGCGACGGCGGCCACCACCGTGCCGAACAGCATCTCATGCGCATGCCAGGCGCTGGCGCCGACCGCATGCTCCGGCCACTCCCCGGTCACCAGAACGCCCAGCCAGGCGCCGAGCAGCCCGACGGCGGCCACGCCGCTGAACAGGAAGAAGAAGCGGAAGCCATATTGGAACAGGATCGGGATGGCGGGGCCGTCGTCGCGGCCGGCAAGACTGGGGGAGGACATGAAGGGGAACTCCGCAAAAAGACGGGTGCTGCAGTGCAGGATTGACCATCAGCCTGCGCCCCACGCCCCCACGCCGCCTTGACGAAAATCAAACGCATTCGCAAGCTGGCATCCCGCCCGCTTTCCTTTCAGGTCCATGCCCCGTCCCGACAGCCTGTCCCTGCGGGAGGCCCGCCGCATCGCCATCGCGGCCCAAGGCTTCCCCAATGGGTTCCCCAACACGCCCCCCGAAGCCGATCCGGTAGAGGCCCGCCATGCCCGGCGCCTGATCGGGCGGCTGGGGCTGGTGCAGATCGATTCGGTCAACGTGCTGGTGCGCTCGCATTACCTGCCGCTGTTCTCGCGGCTGGGGCCGTACGAGGCGGCGCTGCTCGACCGGCTGGCCTATGGCGGCAAGCGGCGGGCGCTGTTCGAATATTGGGGCCACGAGGCATCGCTGATCCCGGTGGAACAGCAGCCGCTGTTCCGCTGGCGCATGGCGCGGGCCGAGCGTGGCGAGGGCATCTATGGCGAGCTGGCGCGCTTCGCCGCCGAACGCCGCCCCTACATCGACTCCGTCCTGGCCGAGGTGGCGGCGCGCGGGCCGCTGGGCGCCTCGGAACTGTCCGAGGCTGGGCGCGGGGCCGGCGGCTGGTGGGGGTGGAGCGACGGCAAGCGGGCCGTGGAGTTCCTGTTCTGGGCCGGTCTGGTCACCACCGCCGGCCGCCGCGGCTTCGAGCGACTCTATGACCTGCCGGAGCGGGTGCTGCCCGCCGCCGTCCTCGACACGCCCACCCCGGACGAGGCCGAGGCCCAGCGCGCCCTTCTGCGCATCGCCGCCCGCGCCCATGGCGTGGCGACCGAACGCGACCTGCGCGACTATCACCGACTGGAGGTCGCCGACGCCCGCCTGCGCATCGCCGAGCTGGTGGAGGCCGGCGACCTGCTGCCGGTGACGGTGGAGGGCTGGGACCGCACCGCCTACGTCACCCCCGACCTGCGGATTCCCCGCAAGGCCCCGGCCCGCGCCCTGCTCTCCCCCTTCGACTCACTGATCTGGGAGCGGCAGCGCACCGAACGGCTGTTCGGCGCCCGCATCCGGCTGGAGATCTACACGCCCGCCCACAAGCGGGAACACGGCTATTACGTCCTGCCCTTCCTGATGGACGAGCGCATCGCCGCCCGCGTCGACCTGAAATCCGACCGCAAGGCGTCCACCCTGCTGGTCCAGGCCGCCCACACCGAACCCCACGCCAGCCATGGCACCGTCACCCCGCCCTTGGCGGCGGAACTGCGCCGTCTGGCCGGCTGGCTGGGGCTGGAGCGTGTGACGATGACCGGCGGCGGCGATCTGGCGCCGGCCTTGGCGGCGGAGTTGCAAAGGGCGGGAGGCTGAGTTCGACCGGAGGTTAGGAAATCGCATCGGCTCCCTCTCCCGGGGCGGGAGAGGGCGAATCGCGCCTCACTCCAGATGGTCGAGCGGCAGCCGGGTCTCGAACTTGACCTCCTTCAGGGTGACGCTCGATTTGACGTGCGACACTGCGGGGATGGAGAAGATGCGTTCGCTGAGGAAGCGGCCGTAATCCTCCGTCGTCGGCACGACGATGCGCAGCAGGTAATCGGCGTCGCCGGTGACGGCGAAGCATTCCAGCACCTCCGGCATGTCGGCGATGGCGGTCTCGAACTGTTCGACCGCATTCTCCTTGTGGCGTTCCAACGTGACATGGGCGAACACGCACTCGCCCAGCCCCAGCTTGCGCGGGTCGAGCTGCACCGTGTAGCGGCGGATGACGCCGATGTCCTCCATCGACCGAACCCGGCGCCAGCAGGGCGAGGCCGACAGGCCGACAGTGTCGCCCAGCTCCTGCATGGTCAGGCGGGCGTTCTCCTGCAGGGCCGTCAGGATGCCCTTCTCATGCCGGTCGAGCTTGATCGCCGCCATCTGCGCCTTCCCCCTCCTCCGCCCAGTCAATCGTTACACCTGCAAACATAAGCAGAGCCGGCGGCCGGTGCGAGCCCTTCCATGCAACCAATCCCACCCTCCGGTGTTGGTCCGACGGTGGGAGTGGGCGCCAAGCGTGGGAGAACGAACGTGTTCGATTGGATCGTCGGTATGGTGGAGCACACCGGCTATGTCGGCGTCGCTCTGCTGATGTTCGCGGAGAACCTGTTTCCCCCCATCCCGTCGGAGCTGATCCTGCCGCTGGCCGGCTTCACCGCCGCGCGCGGCGAGCTGGGGCTGGTGATGGTCATCGTCTCGGGCACGGCCGGCGCCTTGCTTGGGGCGCTGTTCTGGTACATGATCGGCCGTTGGGTCGGCTGCCGCCGGCTGAAGCATTGGGCCGGGCGCCATGGCCGCTGGCTGACCATCGCGCCGGAGGAGGTCGATCAGGCCGCCAGCCGCTTCCGCGAGCATGGCGGCCGCTCGGTGCTGATCGGCCGGATGATCCCGGCGGTGCGCACGCTGATCTCGATTCCCGCCGGGGTGTCGGAGATGCCGCTGGGGTCCTTCCTGCTCTACACCACCGTCGGCACGGCGATCTGGACCACCTTCCTCGCCAGCGCCGGCTATCTGCTGGAGGACCGCTATCAGCAGGTCGCCGGCTGGCTGAACCCCATCTCCAACATCGTCGCCGCAGGGATCGCCCTCTGGTACGTCTACCGCGTCGCCACTTTCGGCCGGCGGACGAACCAGCAGCCGGCGGAATAACCGGCAAACCCTTTTCCACCCTGAGGAAAAGCTCCCCGCGCCGGCTGGACGCCGCGCCGCCGCCATGCTCTGACTGGCCGATCCGACCGCCAGGGGGAGCGCCCTTCCATGAGTTCCACACCCACCATCATCCTCGTCCATGGCGCCTTCGCCGACGGCTCCTCCTGGGGCCGGGTGATTCCTCGCCTGCAGGCGGAAGGCTTCGCGGCGGTCGCGGTGCAGAACCCGCTGGTCTCGCTCGACGACGATGTCGCCCATGTCCAGCGCGCCATCGACCGGACCAAGGGGCCGGTGGTGCTGGTCGGCCATTCCTGGGGCGGAGCCGTCATCACCCAGATCGGCGCTCAGGAACGGGTGAAGTCCCTGGTCTACATCGCCGCCTTCGCCCCCGACGCCGGGCAGTCGCCGAACGACACGCTGAAGCCCTTCCCGCCATCGGCCGGCCTGTCCGGCGTCTCGGTGGACAAGGACCGTTTCCTGACCCTGAAGCCGGAAGGCATGGCCCGCAACTTCGCCCAGGATTTGCCGGCGGAGGATGCCGCCCTACTGGCCGCCACCCAGGGGCCGGTGGCGGCGGCCTGCTTCGCGACCAAGGTCACCGCCGCCGCCTGGAAGACCAAGCCCGCCTGGTATGTCGTCGCCACCCAGGACCGCATGCTGCCGCCCGACTTCCTGCGCGCCACCGCGTCGCGCATCGGCGCCCGGACGGTGGAGGTCGACAGCGGCCATGCCCCGCATCTGTCGCGCGCGGAAGCCGTCGCGGCGGTGATCGTCGAGGCGGCCCGCTCTATCTAGACCTCCGCACCGCCCCCGGCGTGATGCCGCGGCGGCGGCGCAGGCTGCGGGTCAGGGCGCTCTGGTCGGAAAAGCCCACCGCCAGCGCCACCTCGGCCAGCGGCAACCGGCCGTCCCGCAGCAATGCCTCCGCCCGATCCAGCCGCAGCTCCGCCAGCATGGCGGCGGGGGTACTGCCGGTCCGGGCACGGAAGCGTTCATGGAACCGGCTGGGCGCCAGACCAGCCGCCTCGGCCAACTCCGCCACCGTCAGCGACTCGGCACAACGCTCCGCCATCAGGGCCAGGGCGCGGTCGATGGGGTCGGTCGATATGGGCGGCGGCTGGCGGGCTTCCAGGGCGCGTAGCAGCAGCCCCGCCGAATGATGGGCCAGCACCGGGTCGAGCGGCCGGTCGGCCGCCTCCGCCGCCAAATAGCGCACCAGCCCGTCCAGGGCGCCGTCGATGGTGAAGAAGGCGTCACAGGCGCGCACCGCCGCCTCCGGCACCAGCCCGGCGGACGGCACGTCCAGCACGACGAAGCGGTTGGTCCCGCCGCTGCGGAAGCTGTGCGGCACGCCGTCGGCCACCAGCACCCCGCGCCCATCGCCCACCCGGCCGCAAGCGCCGCCGACCTCCATGTCGAGGGTCCCGGCGACCGGCAGCACGATCTGGTGATGGTCATGGGCGTGCCGCCGTTCATGCCCGTCGTAACTGCGGGTGCTGACGGTCGGCCGATGCGGGGATGCCACGCCGGCGGGCTCCTTGCCGTTGGATCGACGGGCCGATGCTACGCCCTCCTCCCCGGCGCGTACAGGCACAGCTGTGCACAGGCACGGGACCGGTCGCCCGGCACAAATACCAGAACGCGAAACTGAGTTTCACCAAATCACACCGACACTTACCAAAGACCACGCCCATATTTCGCACCGATCATCCGATATTCGCCCACCTATTCACTTCCAAATGGCCTGATATTCCGGACGAACAATTGCAGCCCCCGACAGCCCATCCCTATTGATTATTTTCAAATAAGAAAGACGACCGCTATGGCACGGATCGTTCGCCATTCGCTAAAAAGCACTCATAAAAGGAACGCCCGATGTACCGAGATCGCATCCGCCTGAAATCCCTGTGGGGCAAGGTGGTTCCGGCGGAAGAGGCCGCCTTCCTCATCAAGGACGGCATGACCGTGGGCATGAGCGGCTTCACCCGCGCCGGCGACGCCAAGGCGGTACCGCTGGCGCTGGCCGAGCGCGCCGCGTCGGAAAAGCTGAAGATCACGCTGATGACCGGCGCCTCGCTGGGCAATGACGTCGACCGGATCCTGACCGAGGCGGGGGTGCTGTCGCGCCGCCTGCCCTTCCAGGCCGACCCGGTGCTGCGCAAGGCGATCAACCGCGGCGAGGTGATGTTCGTCGATCAGCATCTGTCGGAAACGGTGGAACTGCTGCGGTCCCGCCAGATGGGTCCGGTCGACGTCGCGGTGATCGAGGCCTGCGCCATCACCGAGAATGGCGGCATCGTGCCGACCACCTCGATCGGCAATTCGGCGACCTTCGCCATCCTGGCCGAGAAGATCATCATCGAGCTGAACCTGACCCAGCCGCTGGATCTGGAGGGGATGCACGACGTCTACATCCCGACCCGCCGCCCCTTCCGCGAGCCGATCCCGGTGGTGACGGCGGAAAGCCGCGCCGGCCTGCCCTATATTCCGATCGACCCGTCGCGGATCGCGGCCATCGTGGTGACGCGCAAGCAGGACAGCTCCGCCAACATCCTGCCGCCCGATGACGAGACCAACGCCATCGCCGGCCACCTGGTCGAGTTCCTGGGCCGCGAAGTGAAGCAGGGCCGGATGGGCCGCTCGCTGGCGCCGCTGCAGGCCGGCATCGGCACCATCGCCAACGCGGTGCTGCACGGGCTGATCGACGGGCCGTTCCACGACCTGACCATGTACAGCGAGGTCCTGCAGGACAGCACCTTCGAGCTGTTCGACGCCGGCAAGCTGAATTTCGCCTCGGGATCCTCGATCACGCTCAGCGCCGGAAAGTACGCCGAAGTGCTGCCGAAGATCGGCTCCTACAAGGGCCGGCTGCTGCTGCGCCCGCAGGAGATCTCCAACCATCCGGAGGTTATCCGCCGCCTGGGCGTCATCGGCATCAACACGGCGCTGGAGTGCGACATTTACGGCAACGTCAACTCCACCCACGTCAACGGCACGCAGATGATGAACGGCATCGGCGGTTCCGGCGACTTCGCCCGCAACAGCCACCTCGCCATCTTCGTCACCAAGTCGCTGGCCAAGGGCGGCGCCATCTCCAGCGTCGTGCCGATGGTCACCCATGTCGACCACAACGAGCATGACGTCGACGTTCTGGTGACGGAGGTCGGGCTGGCCGACCTGCGCGGGCTGGCTCCGCGCGAGCGGGCGGAGACGATCATCCGCAACTGCGTCCATCCCAGCTACCGCGAGTTGGCAATGGACTATCAGCGCCGGGCGCTCCAGCGCGGCGGCCACACCCCGCATCTGCTGGAGGAAGCTTTCGCCTGGCACACCCGCTTCCAGCAGACCGGCAGCATGATGCCGAGGCCGCTGGCGGCCGAATAGGGGCCCTCGAAAACGGGCGGGCCGCGAAATTCCGCGGCCCGTTCCCGTTACCTGTACTGGTCAGACATGCTGCCCGCCATTGCGCTCCAAGTAGAGAAGCAATGCTGGATAATAGTGCTTGCGCTCGGACGAAATCTTCTCGCAGAAACGCCGGGCAGCACCGCTCTTGAGCCAATCCTCGAGCTGACCGTTCTGACGTTTTTCCGCGACGATGGCATCGATCGCGTCCAGAATCTTGTGTATCACCTCAGGCCTCGTCTTATGAAGATCGGAGCGGCGTCTTCGTCGCTCTCACAATCTTATATGCGCTCAGCTGCCGGTGAACGGCCCTGCATTCTGGGAATGGCTGCGTGTTGCAATGCACAAAACGCATGAGTTAAGCCCTCTCCCGCTCATCCTCCGGCGGGCGCAGAGCTTGGCCCGTCGGGCACAGGCGCAGCAGCACGCAACGGTCACAGGCCGGCGCCTGATAGTAGCAGCAGCGCTGGCCGTGCAGCATCATGACCTCGTGGTTGTCGTAGACCTGCTGGGCGTCCCAATCCTCCGGCAATTGCGCCGACAGTACCGCATGCGACGGACCGACGGCGACGTTGGCGGGGATCAGGCCGGTGCGGACGGCGACGCGGTGGTGATGGCTGTCCACCGGCAGCGCCGCCTGCCGCAAGGTGGAGAAGCTGAGCACCGCCGCGCTGGTCTTCGGACCCACTCCCGGCAACTCCTCCAGCCATGCGCGGGCGTCGGGCACCAGCATGCCGGACAGCAGGTCGAGCGATAGGCTGCCGACCCGTTCGGTGATGCGGTGCAGGATGGCCTGGATGCGCGGGGCCTTCTGTTCCGGCCAGGTGACGCCGGCGATGGTCGCCTCCACCTCCGCGACCGGTGCGTCGCGCACCGACTCCCAGTCGGGCCAGCGCCGCCGCAGCGCCTTGAAGGCGGCGCCGGAGGCGGCGTTGCGGGTGCGGTGCGACAGCAGCGACGACACCAGCTCGCTCAGCGGGTCGAGGCTGTGGAAATAGGCGACCGGGCAGCCGTAGACGGTGCACAGCAGCCGGTGGATTTCGAGCGCCTTGTCGCGCAACGCAGCCGGGTCGGTCATAAGAACCGACAACAGCCGAACCGGTAAGGCGTTACCGGTAAATCATCACGTCTCGACTCAGCCCACCAGCCCGGACATCACCGCGCGCAGTTGCGCCGGTTTCACCGGCTTGTTCAGCACCAGACAGCCGGCCGCCTTGGCCTCGTCCGCCAGTTCGGGCGTGCGGTTGGCGGTGACGATCACGGCGGGCAGGATTCGGCCGCAGGCGGCGCGCAGCCGCGCAACCTCGTTGACGCCCAGCGCCCCGTCGTCGAGGTGATAGTCGGCGATCAGCAGATCCGGCGGCTGCGGCATGCCGGACAGCAGGGCCAGCGCCTCGTCGCCGTTGGTGGCCGACACCACGTCGCAGGCCCAGCCGCGCAGCAGCGCCTCCATCCCCGCCACCACCGCCGGCTCGTTGTCCAGCACCAGCACAGAGGTGCCGGCCAGCCGGTTGGTCATCGGCCGGGCGGCGACGCTGGCCGGACGTACGGCGCGCCGCTCCGTCCCGCGCGGCACGGTGACGGCGAAGACCGAGCCACGGCCCGGCTCCGACCGCACGGTGATGGGGTGGCCCAGCATGCGGGCGACGCGGTCGACGATGGCAAGGCCAAGCCCCATGCCGCGGTCGCGCCCCTTGGTGACGGGGGTGTCGAGGCGGCGGAACTCCTGGAAGATCTCGGTGATCTTGTCGCGCGGGATGCCGGGGCCGTTGTCCCACACCTCGATGCGGATGCCGTCGCCGGTCCGGCGGCAGCCGACCACCACCCGGCCGCCCTGGACATAGCGCAGCGCGTTGGACAGGAAATTCTGCACGATCCGGCGCAGCAGCCGCATGTCGCTGCGCACCACCGCACCGGATCCCACCACCTTCAAATCGATGCCGCGCTCCGCCGCCACCGCGGCATATTCGGTGGCGAGCGGCGCCAGGATGCCGCGCAGCGGGAAGTCCGTGACCTCCGGCGTCACCGCCCCGGCATCGAGCTTGGAGATGTCGAGCAGCGCCGACAGCAGATCCTCCACCGACGCCAGTGCCAGGTCGATGTTGTCCACCAACTCCGCATTGGCGGCCGGCTGCTCCAGGTCGGCCAGGGCCGAGACGAACAGGCGGGCGGCGTTCAGGGGCTGCAACAGGTCGTGGCTGGCGGCGGCGATGAAGCGGGTCTTGGACAGGTTGGCCTGATCGGCCTGGGATTTCGCCTGCTGAAGCTGGTCGTTCAGCGTCATCAGCGCGGATTTCTCCGCCTGCTCGGATTCGCGCCGCCGCTCCTCCTCATGCTTGATGACGGTGATGTCGGTGTAGACGCCGACGATGCCGCCGTCGCGGGTGCGCCGCTCGTTCACCTGGATCCAGCGGCCGTCGGACAGGCGATTGAGAAACACGCCCTTCAGGTCGTGGCGGTGCTCCATCCGCTCGCGCAGCCAAACGTCGGGCGGCGGTTCGCTGACCGCGCCGGCGGCGGCGACCATCGCCACCAGATCGTTGAAGCGGATGCCGGCCTGGATGCGGCCCGCCACCGACGGCCAGTAGGACAGGTATTTCCGATTGCACAGCACCAGCCGGTCGGACGAGTCGAACAGGGCGAAGCCCTCGTTCACCGACTCGATCGCCTCGAACAGGCGGGTGCGCATGGTGTCCGCCAGTTCCTTGGCGCGGGCGAGGTCGCGGTTGCTGTCCTCCAGCTTGTGCAGGGCGCGTTCCAGCTCCAGCGTGCGTTCGCGGATCTTCTGCTCCAGCACGATGGCGGTCTGGAACAGCGAGAAGGCGCCGCCCTGGAAATCCATCGACCGCTCGACGCGGTCCATCAGCACCTTGTTGATGCGCTGGAGCTTGGCGTTCTCGCGCTCCAGCCCGGCGATGCGGTCGGCGGGGTCGAGCGTCCAGTTGCGGGTGGGGATGCCGGCCATGGCTTAGCGCCCTCCGATGGCGACGCCCGTGAAGGTCTGGTTGACGTGCATGCCGTTCACCTGTTCGCCGTAGGCGCAGAATCCGACAACCCGGTTGCGCGCCAGCCGTTCCGCCATGACGGCGTTCAATTGCCGCTGCTCCATCTCCAGCCGGCGCAGGATGCAGTCGCAGCCGAGGATCAGGTCGGGGGCGCCGACCTCCGCCTCGATGCCCGCGATCAGCCCGTCGAAGTTGGAGACCGGATCGACCCCCTCCGCCACCGTCAGGACGATGCCCTCGTCGATGGCGCAGAAGAAGGTCAGGCTCTCGTCGTCGTTCACCTTCTGGATGGAGCGGACATGGTACTGGCCGCCGACCCGCACGACGACCGGATGGGCGGCGAAGATCATCGGGGTCAGCGGCTCGCCCTCCAGCCCGACCAGCCGGGCGTATTCGCGGCCGGCCGGCTCGGCATTGATCTCATGGACGATGCGGTGCTGCGGGTCGGCGCCGGTCACCACCATCTTGCGGTCGGAGCTGACGAAATGCTGGGTGCGGAAGACGGTGAAGGGCCGGTTGGTGGTGAACAGCGCCACCACCGCGGCATTGGGGTGGAAGGCGCCCTCGTGCAGGACGAAGGTGCGTTCGAAATGCAGGTCGTCGCCGGCCGAGGCGCCGAACAGCGGGATGTCGATCAGCGCGTTGTGCAGCGCGCTGACCACCGTCTCCTCGCTCATCGACAGGCCGTCGATCAGCAGCATGGCGAAGCTGCGGGCATCCTCGCCCAACGGCACCGGCCGGCTCGCCATCGCCCGATCGCGGCGCGACAGCAGCGAGCGCGCGATGGCGGTGCTGTCGGCGATCTCGAAACGGTCGACATGATCGACCAGCGCGGTGACGACGCAGAAATCCTCGCTCGGGAAGCCGACCGCCACCAGTGCGTTGGTGGTGTAGCCGCCAGGACCGATCTCCCCCGCCGTGGTGCAGCCGATGACCGGCACCATGCCGAACTCCCGCGCCAGGGCATCGGCCAGGGCGTCGCGGTCATAGCTGGGGGCGCAGAACACCACCACCAGCTCCAGCGGCACCTCGCCCAGCCCGGCGCGCAGTTCCCTCGCCGCCTCGTCGAGACGTTCGGCATGGGTGACGGCGCGCGGCATGCCATCGCCGGACGCGGGTTTCACCGGGCCGTCTGCGGAGGGACCGTCTGCGGAGATCTCCCGTGTGGACATCGATGCCGCCTGCGCCTCCCTCTCCGTGCGCGGATGCGATCCGGCAAGGGTACTCCAGGGATGGCGGCGGGCAAGACCAATCCGCGGACCGGTGAAGGAGGACATGATGCGGGGCGGCTCCTGAAGATGCTCGGCCTAGATACTCTCTGCCGGCTGCGGATCGGGCAAGCCGGCCAATTCCTCGTCGGTGAACAGGCGGGCCCTGGCGGTGAAGCGGACACCGTCCGGCGCCTCGATCGAAAAGCCGCCGCCGCGCGCCTGGATAACGTCCAGGATGACCTGGGTGTTGCGCCACCATTGGAAAGTGTCGTCGGACATGCAGAAAGGCGTGTCGCCAATCTTGCCGATGCAGATGTCGCGCCCGCCCAGCCGGAACTCCCCCTTCGGCAGGCAGAGCGGCGCCGACCCGTCGCAGCAGCCGCCCGACAGATGCAGCATCAGCGGCCCGTGCTTCGCGGCAAGGCGGTCCAGCAGGGCGATGGCTTCGGGGGTGGCGGTGACGCGTTCGGTCAGGACGGGGGCTGTCGGCATGGAACGTTCCCTTATCACGAAACCACGCTTGGAAAGAAAAAAGGCCGGGGGACGCGCCCCCGGCCCAGGTTTGCCCGATAGGGAGGAGCAGGGCTCAGAAGAAGCCGAGCGCTTTCGGGCTGTAGCTGACCAGCAGGTTCTTAGTCTGCTGGTAGTGGTCGAGCATCATCTTGTGCGTCTCGCGGCCGATGCCGGACTTCTTGTAACCACCGAAGGCGGCGTGCGCCGGGTACAGGTGGTAGCAGTTGGTCCACACGCGGCCAGCCTGAATGCCGCGGCCAATGCGGAAGGCGCGGTTGCCGTCACGGGTCCAGACGCCGGCGCCCAGGCCGAACTCGCTGTCGTTGGCGATGGCCAGCGCCTCTTCCTCGGTCTCGAAAGTCGTCACGGCGACGACCGGGCCGAAGATCTCCTCCTGGAAGATGCGCATCTTGTTGTGGCCTTCCAGGATGGTCGGCTGGACATAGTAGCCGCCCTCCAGCTCGCCGCCCAGATGGGCACGGCCGCCGCCGGCCAGAACCTTCGCACCCTCGGCCTTGCCGATCTCGATGTAGGAGAGGATCTTCTCCATCTGCTCTTGCGACGCCTGGGCGCCGATCATGGTGCCGCCGTCCAGCGGATGGCCCTGGGCGATCTTGTTGACGCGCTCGACCGCCAGCTTGATGAAGCGGTCGTAGATCGACTTCTGGATCAGGACGCGGCTCGGGCAGGTGCAGACCTCGCCCTGGTTCAGCGCGAACATCGCGAAGCCTTCCAGCGCCTTGTCCAGGAACTCGTCGTCGGACGCCATCACGTCTTCGAAGAAGATGTTCGGCGACTTGCCGCCCAGCTCGACGGTCGACGGGATGATGTTCTCCGACGCGTACTGCAGGATCAGGCGGCCGGTCGAGGTCTCGCCGGTGAAGGCGATCTTGGAGATGCGCTTGTTGGTGGCGAGCGGCTTGCCGGCCTCGATGCCGAAGCCGTTGACGACGTTGATGACGCCCGGCGGCAGCAGATCGCCGATCATCTCCATCAGGACCATGATCGCCATCGGGGTCTGCTCGGCCGGCTTCAGCACGATGCAGTTGCCGGCGGCCAGCGCCGGGGCCAGCTTCCAGGCGGCCATCAGCAGCGGGAAGTTCCAGGGAATGATCTGGCCGACGACGCCCAGCGGCTCATGGAAGTGATAGGCGTAGGTGGTGTGGTCGATCTCGGCGATCGAGCCTTCCTGGGCGCGGATGCAGCCGGCATAGTAGCGGAAATGGTCGATGGCGAGCGGAACGTCGGCGGCGCGGGTCTCGCGGATCGGCTTGCCGTTGTCCAGCGTCTCGGCCAGCGCGATGATCTCCAGCCGCTCTTCCATGCGGTCGGCGATCTTCAGCAGGATGTTCGAGCGCTCGGTCGGCGAGGTGCGGCCCCAGGCGTCCTTCGCCTTGTGGGCGGCGTCCAGCGCCAGCTCCACGTCGGCGGCCTGGGAACGGGCGACCTCGCACAGCGGCTTGCCGGTAATCGGGGTCAGGTTGGTGAAGTATTGGCCGTCCACCGGCGCCACCCACTGGCCGCCGATAAAGTTGTCGTAGCGGGGGCGGAGCGCGATCTGCTTCTGGAGCGTTTCGAGAGCCTGGTGGAGCATTTGGGCCGTTCCTCTCAGTGTGGTGAACCGGTCAGGTCTCCGGTCCAACGCGTTTGTCGGGGCCATTCAGCCACTCTGAGAGGTCGAGGGTAAATTGTACTATGGAAGGAGACGGTGCGGGGGTGGGATTGTTCGCCCACCACCCAATGGGCCACCCAATGAGCGGCGCGAAACCGCTCACTCCGCCGGCTGGCGCACTTCGACATAGCCCTTGCGCAGTTGCTCCTGATACCAGCGGCGGTGATGCTCCATCGCCCAGTTCTCGTCGACGTCGCCGGAGCCCATGGCGTCGAAGGCGCCCTCCATGCCGATGGTGCCGATGTAGATGTGACCGATCACCGCGGCGATCAGCGCCGCCGCCAGCAGCCCGTGGATGACGTGGATGGTCTGCATCCCGCCGATCCCGGTGACGGCGAAGGGCACCATCAGCAGGTAGCCGGTGGCCGCCATGCCCGAGCCGCCCAGCACGATGCTCCAGAACACCAGCTTCTGCCCGGCGTTGAAGCGCCCGGCCTCCGGATGGTGGCCGCCGGCCTTGGAGAAGAGCCCGCCGGCCGTCTTGATCCAAAGCCAGTCGGCTTTCTCCGGAATATTGTCGCGCAGCCAAAGCGCGACGATCATCAGCAGCCCGACGACGAAGGGCACGCTGACGAAGTTGTGGATCGACTTGGAATATTCCGCCAGCGGCGTGAAGGCCTGATGGCCGATCAGCGGGATCAGCAGCGGCCGGCCGAAGGTCAGGATCACGCCGGTCAGCGCCATCGTCAGGAAGCTGCCCGCCGTCGTCCAATGGGCGAAGCGGTCCAGTCCGTTGAAGCGCAGCACCAGCCGCCCCGCCTTGCCGCCATGGATGCGGATGGTGCCGCGATAAAGGAAGAAGATCGCCAGCACCACCGTCATGCCGATCGCCAGCCCGCCGATGGCCAGGCGCAGCGTGTGGGTGCGCCATTCCCGCCACTCCCGCCCTTCCGGCTGGACCAGCACCGCCAGCTTCTCGTCCGGAATGCTGACGCGGCCGACGACCTTGTCGTCCTGCGGGACGTAGAGCGGCACCTGCTCCTTCGTGGTCGGCGAGTTGGGGCCGGGCGCCTGATAGAGCTGCGCTTGTGCGAAAGTCGGAGCGGCCAGACCAGCAACGGCCAACAGGGCGATCAGCAGCAGGGCGTGCAGGGGGCGCATGGTGGTCTCCCAATTGACGAATTGGCGCCTTACTTGCCCCCACCCCAACCCTCCCCCGCTCTCGCGGGGGAGGGAGCAAGTGCTTGTGCGGGAGAGTGGCGGCAGTCCCTCCCCCGCGAGAGCGGGGGAGGTTAGGTGGGGGTCTAACGTCGCACTCGCTCAGAACTCCTCACGCCCCTCCCGTGCTCGGCCCGCCGGGCGCGAAGGGGGAGCCGCGGTCGTTGCGGCCGTAGGCGGTGGACCAGCCCGGCGCACCGGAGCCATAGCCACGGCGCACCGACCGTTCCTGATAGATGTCGGCCAGGATCGCGCCGTCGCCGGCCATCAGCGCGCGGGTGGAGCACATCTCCGCGCAGAGCGGCAGCTTGCCCTCGGCCAGCCGGTTGGCGCCGTATTTCTGGTACTCCTCGACGCTGCCGTCCGGTTCGGGGCCGCCGGCGCAGAAGGTGCACTTGTCCATCTTGCCGCGGCTGCCGAAATCGGTGGTGCGCGGGTATTGCGGCGCGCCGAACGGGCAGGCGTAGAAGCAGTAGCCGCAGCCGATGCACAGATCCTTGCTGTGCAGCACCACCCCGTCTTCGGTCTGCAGGAAGCAGTCGACCGGGCACACCGCGGCGCAGGGTGGGTCGTTGCAATGCATGCAGGCCATGGAGATCGACCGCTCGCCCGGCTTGCCGTCGTTCAGCGTGACCAGCCGGCGGCGGTTGATGCCCCACGGCACCTCATGCTCGTTCTTGCAGGCGGTGACGCAGGCGTTGCATTCGATGCAGCGTTCCGAATCGCACAGGAACTTCATCCGGGCCATGTCTCATCAGCTCCTGCACGTCATGCCGGCTCGACCCGGCAGAGGGTGACCTTGGTTTCCTGCATGAAGGTGACGGGGTCGTAGCCGTAGGTCGTCACCCCGTTGGCCGGCTCGCCCAGCACGATCGGGTCGGTGTTGGGCGGGTAGTTGCCGCGCAAACTGTCGCCGCGCCAGAAACCGGAGAAGTGGAAGGGCAGGAACACGGTGCCGCTGCCGACGCGGTCGGTGACCAGCGCCTTGACCTTGGCCTTGCTGCCGTCCTCCGGCCCATGGATCCACACCCAGGCGCCGTCCCGGATGCCCAGCCCTTCGGCGTCCTTGGTGTTGATCTCCGCGAACATCGACTGCTGCAGCTCGGCCAGCCAGGGGTTGGACCGGGTTTCCTCGCCGCCGCCCTCATACTCGACCAGCCGGCCGGAGGTCAGGATCATCGGGAAGCGCTGGCGCAGGTCGCTGTCCGCCACCTTGAACTGAAGCGAGCGGGCAAGCTGGACCAGACGGAAGTCGCGCCGGTCCTCGATGGCCGGGAAGGCCTTCACCAGATCGGGGCGCGGGGAATAGATCGGCTCGCGGTGGATCGGCACCGGGTCGGGCAGGTTCCAGGCAACGGCGCGCGCCTTGGCGTTGCCGTGCGGCACGCAGCCATGCTTCAGCGCCACGCGGATGATGCCCATCGACAGGTCGGTCTGCCAGCTGACATTGTCCACCTCGGCCCCGCCGCCGCCGATGGCCTGGATGACGCGCATCTCATCGGGCGTCAGATCCTTGTCCCAGCCCAGCTTCTTCAGCACGGCCATGGTGAATTCGGGATAGCCGTCCTCGATCTCCGATCCCTTCGAATAGGAGCCGTCGGCCAGCAGCGAGACGCCGTTGCGCTCCACCCCAAAGCGGGCGCGGAAGACGCCGCCGCCGTCCATCACATGCTTGGAGGTGTCGTAGAGCACCGCCGATCCCGGATGCTTGATCTCCGGATGGCCCCAGACCGGCCAGGGCAAGCCGTAGTAATCGCCGGCGCAGGGGCCGGAGGAGGCCCGCATGGTGATCTTGTCGAAATCGGCCTGATGCTTCATGTGCATCTTCAGCCGTTCCGGCGACTGGCCGGTGGCGCCGATGGACAGGCAGCTGCGGTTCATCTCGCGCAGGATGTCCTCCGGCACCGGCCGGGTGTTCTCCACCGTGATGTGCTTGAACATCTCGTCGGCGAAGCCCAGCTTGCGCGCCAGCAGGTACATGATGGTGTAGTCGTCCTTCGATTCGAAGATCGGCTCCACCACCTTCTCCCCCCACTGCATCGAGCGGTTGGAGCAGGTGCGCGACCCGTCGGTCTCGAACTGGCTGCAGGCCGGCAGGATGTAGGTGCCGTTGCGCCGTTCCTTAATCGCGGCGAAGGTGGTCGGGTGCGGGTCGGCGATGACCAGCAGGCTCAGCTTCTCCAGCCCCTTCACCATGTCCGGCATGCGGGTGACGGTGTTGCCGCCATGGCCGAAGCACATCATGGCGCGCAAGGGGCTGGGCTGGTCGATCTCGCCCGGCTTGGCCAGCACCGCGTCGAACCAGCGCGTGGTCGGGATGCCCTTGGCCTCCATCAGTTCCTTGGAGGCGAACCGGCTCTTCATAAAGTCGTATTCGACGTCCCAGGCGCGGGAGAAATGCTTCCACGCCCCTTCTGCCAGCCCGTAATAGGAGGGCAGCGTGCTGACGTCGAGGCCGAAGTCGGTGGCGCCCTGCACGTTGCAGTGGCCGCGATAGATGTTGGCGCCGCCACCGGCCACGCCGATGTTGCCCAGCGCCAGCTGCAGGATCGACAGCGCGCGGACGTTCGCGGTGCCGACCGTGTGCTGGGTGACGCCCATGCACCAGATCACCGTGCTGGGCTTGTTCTTCGCCAGCGCCTCCGCCACCCGGCGCAGTTGGGGACCGGGGACGCCGGTCACCCGCTCCACCTCCTCCGGCGTCCATTTCTTCACCTCGGCGCGGACCTCGTCCATGCCGTAGACGCGCTGGCGGATATACTCCTTGTCCTCCCAGCCATTCTCGAAGATGTGCCACAGCAGGCCCCAGGCGATCGGTATGTCGGTGCCGGGACGGATGCGGACATATTCGGTGGCGTGGGCGGCGGTGCGGGTGAAGCGCGGGTCGATGACGATGAAGGGGGCGCGGTTGTGCTCCTTGCCGCGCAGCATGTGCTGCATCGACACCGGGTGCGCCTCCGCCGGGTTGCCGCCGACGATCACCAGCGCCTTGGAGTTCTGGATGTCGTTGTAGCTGTTGGTCATGGCGCCGTAGCCCCACGTGTTCGCCACGCCGGCGACCGTGGTGGAATGGCAGATGCGCGCCTGATGGTCGACGTTGTTGGTGCCCCAGAAGGCCGCCAGCTTGCGGTAGAGATAGGCGCCCTCGTTGGAGAACTTCGCCGAGCCGAGCCAGAACACCGCGTCCGGCCCCGACGCCTGCCGAATCTCCATCAGCTGGTTGCCGATCTCCTCGATCGCCTGGTCCCAGGTGATCCGCTGCCACACGCCGTCGACCAGCTTCAGCGGGTATTTGACCCGGCGGGTGCCCTTGGTCAGTTCGCGCACCGACGCGCCCTTGGCGCAGTGGGTGCCCTGGTTGATCGGGCTTTCCCAGCCCGGCTCCTGCCCGACCCAGACGCCGTTCTGCACCTCCGCGATCACGGTGCAGCCGACCGAGCAGTGGGTGCAGACATTCTTGCGCGTCACCACCTCGACATTCGGCAGGATGGGACCGGCCTCCGCCTTGCGGATCATCGCGCCCGGCAGCGCCCCGACGGCGGCGATGCCGCCCGCGGCAAGGCCGGAGCGGCGCAGGAAGCCGCGGCGGCTGACGCCCGACTCCAGACTGTCGGCCAGCGCGGCGACCAGACCGGAGCGCTTGTTGCCTGTCGTTTTCGCCGAGCTGCGTTTGACCAGCATGGACACCCTCCGGATCGCCTACAGGCGGTTCAGCGCGTAGAAGCGCTTGACGTGTTCGGTTTCGCGGTAGCGGGTCTTCACCTGCTCCTGCGGCGATTCCATCGCCTGCGCCTCGCCCCCCGCCGGCAGCACGGCCGCCGCGGCGGCACCTGCCGCGCCGAGACCCAGCGTCTTCAGGATGTCGCGGCGTTGCAGGGGATTGCGCGGCGCGGAATTACGTGAGGGTTCTGGCGGCGTCTTCATGCGTCGGCCTCCTCCAACTGGTCGGTCTGTCGGTTGAGTGCTTCCTGTTCGATCTCCAGGAACAGGCGGCCGATGGTGCCGACCGGGCGGTAGAGGCCGGCCGCCTCCGCCCCTTCCAGATCGCCGAAGAAGCGGTCGGCCCAGGGCAGCAGATGGCTGTCCAGCATGTGGCGCTGCACCGCCGGGTCGGCCCCCTCGCGGATCAGCACCGCCATCACGTCGCAGAGCGCGGCGATGTGGTCCTCCGGCTCCGCCACGTCGGGCGCGCGCTCCAGCCCCAGCGCCTGCAGGTCGGCGCGCAGGGCTGACAGCGGCCGGTCGGTCAGGAAGCCCGTGCGGTAATAGGAGGCGTAGGGGACCAGCTCGCCCTGGACGACGCCGATGAACAGCGCGTTGAACTCGCGCTCCGCCGCTTGGGGATCGGTGGCGCGGGCGCGGGCGGCCAGATCGTCAAAGGCGCGGCCGATCGGCGTCGCATCGCCGGCAAGGCCGCCCAGCAGCGCCAGCAGGTCGGCGCCCGGCGGGGCCGACAGCGTCAGCACCAGCAGCCGGTAGACGTCGGCGCGCAAACCATCCGCGCCGCTTTCCGGATCATGAACCGTCATCACACTCCCGCAAGCCGCTCCGTAACTCTCTTCAAAAGCCATGACCGGTCGAAAGCCATGACTGGCCCGAACATGGACAACGCCCGGCAGGACCAAAGGTTGCCTTACCCGGTCGGGGCTATCCCGCCGGGGTCATCCCTTTTTTCCGGCGGAAGGATCACTCCTTACGGTCGGCCTGCGGGCGGCCGGAAAAGTTGCGGTGCTCGACCGACGCCTCCTCCCCCACCCGTGCGCCCACCGATGCGAAGGTCTCGTCGGCGCTGCGGGCGAACAGGCTCGGCAGGATCGCCCAGGCGCCACCCGCCAGGACGAGGATGGCGACGAGCGCGGCAAGAAAGGCTTTCATCGGCTGAACTCCGGACAGCGCTGACCGGAACGAAGCCGCGCTGCCGGCTCCGCCCACGCCACGCACAACGCTGCCCAAGCCGGATTGTTTCCATCCGATCTTTTCCGCTTGATATGCTCTAATCGAGCACATATGGTTTTGCTCAGAACGAGCATAGAGCGGAGCACACCGATGCCCGAGGTCGCCGAACTCGCCTACACCCCCGCCGTCGCCGCGGCGACCGCACCAATCTATGACCGGATGAAGCGCGTCGTGCCGGCCATCGAATGGCCCTTCCACGCGCCGCTGGTCCACGCCATCAACGAGCTGAAGCGCGAGCGCAACGCCGTCATCCTGGCCCACAACTACCAGACGCCGGAGATCTTCCACGGCGTGGCCGACATCGTCGGCGACAGCCTTGCGCTGGCCGCCAAGGCGACGCAGACCGACGCCGACGTGATTGTGCTGGCCGGCGTGCATTTCATGGCGGAGACGGCGAAGCTGCTGAACCCGGCCAAGACGGTGCTGATCCCCAGCCGCAACGCCGGCTGCTCGCTGGCCGACAGCATCACCGCCGCCGACGTCCGGCTCCTGCGCGAGGCGCATCCCGGCGTGCCGGTGGTCGCCTATGTCAACACCTCCGCCGAGGTGAAGGCGGAGGTCGACATCTGCTGCACCTCCGGAAACGCGGTGGAGGTGGTGGAATCGCTGGGCGTCGACCGGGTGATCTTCCTGCCCGACGAGTATCTGGCGAAATACGTTGCCACCCAGACCAAGGTCGAGATCATCGCCTGGAAGGGTCATTGCGAGGTGCATGAGCGCTTCACCGGCGCCGAGATCGAGGAGTTCCGCCGCCGTTTCGACCGGCTGACCGTGATCGCCCACCCCGAATGCCCGCCCGACGTGCTGGAGGCGGCCGATTTCGTCGGCTCCACCGCCCGGATGATCGATTTCGTCGGCACGGAGAAGCCGCCGCGGGTGCTGATGGTCACCGAATGCTCGATGAGCGACAACGTCGCCGCCGCCTCGCCGGAAACGGAGTTCGTGCGGCCCTGCAACCTCTGCCCGCACATGAAGACGGTGACGCTGTCGGGCATCCTGGAGTCGCTGCAGACCCTGGAACCACGCGTCGAGATCCCGGACGCGCTGGCCGCCCGCGCCCGCCGCTCCGTGGAGCGCATGCTGGCGGTGAAGCCGAAGTGAGTGCGTAGAAAAGCCCTCTCCCGGGGCGGGAGAGGGAGAGTCAGGAGTCCCCCCATGATCTCCAGCATGCCTTACGATGTCCGCGATGCCGAGGTGATCGTCGTCGGTTCCGGCCTTGCCGGGATGACCGCCGCCCTGCAACTCGCCCCGCGCGCGGTCACCCTCATCACCAAGACCGCCGGCCTGCCCGGCGGCTCCAGCCTCTATGCCCAGGGCGGCATCGCCGCCGCAGTCGGTCCCGACGACCGGCCGGAGGACCATGCCGCCGACACCGTCGCCGCCGGGGCCGGGCTGGTCGACGCGGCGATGGCGGCCCTGCTGACCCGCGACGGCGCCGCCCTGGTCCGCCGGCTGCTCGATGACGGCCTGCCCTTCGACCGCGCGCCCGACGGCTCGCCTTTGCTGGGCCGGGAAGCCGCCCATGGCGCGGCGCGCATCGTCCATGCCGGAGGCGACGCCACCGGCCGCACCCTGGTCACCGCCCTGGCCGAGCGCCTGCGCGCCACCCCCTCGGTCCGGGTGGAGACCGATGCCTTCGCCGTCGATCTCGTTCTCCGCAACGGCCGGGTCTGCGGTCTGCTGGCCTGCCACCCGGAGGGTTGGGTTCTGCACCGCGCCCCGCGCGTGATCCTGGCGACCGGCGGCATCGGCGCCACCTTCGCCCGCACCACCAACCCGGCGGAGGCCACCGGCGACGGCCTCGCCATCGCCGCAAGAGCCGGCGCCCGGCTGGCCGATCTGGAGTTCGTGCAGTTCCACCCCACGGCGCTCGCCGTCGATGCCGACCCGGTGCCGCTGCTGACCGAAGCGCTGCGCGGAGCCGGCGCCATCCTGCTCGATCACGCCGGCCACCGCTTCATGCCCGACGAGCATCCGCTGGCCGAACTGGCGCCGCGTGACATCGTCGCCCGCGCCATCGGCCGGCGCGTCGCGGCGGGAGAGCCTGTGTTCCTCGATTTGCGCCCGGCGCTGGCCGCCAAGCCCGACGGCTTCCCCACCGTGCTGGCTCTCTGCGCCGAGCATGGGCTGGATCCCTTCGCCGAGCCGATGCCGGTGGCGCCCGCCGCCCACTACCACATGGGCGGGGTGGTCACCGACGCCGACGGGCGCACCAGCCTGGAGGGGCTGTGGGCCTGCGGCGAGGTCGCCTGCACCGGCGTCCACGGAGCCAACCGGCTGGCGAGCAACTCGCTGCTGGAGGCGCTGGTGTTCGGCGCCCGCGTCGCCCGCGACGTGGCGGAGCGCCCCCTGGCGCCGCTGCCGCCCTTCGCCCTGCCCCGTCCGCCGGCGGTCGCCGCCGATGTCAGCTATATCCTGCTCGACGCTATCGGGGCGGAGGCGCGCAGCGCGCTTTATGACGGCGCCGGGCTGGTGCGCGACGGCCTGGGGCTGCTGGCCGCCCGGCGCAAGCTCGACCGGCTGGCGGCGGCCCTGGACATGCTCCGCTGCGAAGAGGATGACGCCCACGGAGACGCCAAAGCCCCGCCGGAAATCGTCCGCCAGTGGGGCGAGGCGCGCAACCGGCTGCTGGTCGGCCGGCTGGTCGTCCATGCCGCGCTGGCGCGGGAGGAAAGCCGCGGCGCCCATTGCCGCAGCGACCATCCACTCCCCAACCCCGCCCATGGTGATGGGGCTGGCACCCGCACCCTGACCCTCAGCGATCTGGCCGGCACCGCCGGTCCCCTGTCCGGAGACGCCGCATGCTGCATCCTCTGACCGTCGAGCCCATCGTCCGCGCCGCCCTGGTGGAGGATCTGAGTCGGGCCGGCGACATCACCACCGACAGCATCATCCCGGCCGACGCGGTGGCGACCGCCCGCATCGCCGCCCGCAAGGATGGCCGCGTCGCCGGTCTGGACGCGGCGCTGATCGCCTTCCGCCTGCTCGACCCCGGCATGTCGGTGACGGTGGAGCGCGCCGACGGCGACGACGTGGCGCCCGGCGGCACCATCGCCACCCTGACCGGCAAGGCACGCGCCCTGCTGACGGCGGAGCGCACGGCGCTGAACCTGATGGGCCGGCTGTCCGGCATCGCCACCGCCACCCGCGCCCTGGTGCGCGAGGTTGACGGCACCAAGGCCCGCATCGTCTGCACCCGCAAGACCACCCCGGGCTTGCGCGTTCTGGAAAAGCATGCGGTGAAGCTGGGCGGCGGCTTCAACCACCGCTTCGGGCTGGATGACGCCGTCCTCATCAAGGACAACCACATCGCGGTCGCCGGCGGCGTGCGCCCGGCGGTGGAGCGCGTCCGCGCCGCCATCGGCCACATGGTGAAGGTGGAGGTGGAGGTCGACACGCTCGACCAGTTGGACGAGCTGCTGGGCCTGCCGGTCGATGTCGTGCTGCTCGACAACATGGACCCGGACACGCTGCGCCGCGCCGTGCGGATGGTCGACGGCCGCCTGCTGACCGAGGCGTCGGGCAACGTCACGCTCGCCACCGTCCGCGCCATCGCGGAGACCGGCGTCGACATGATCAGCTGCGGCTGGCTAACCCACAGCGCCCCGAATTTGGATCTGGGGCTGGATATGTGACGGTGCAGGAATCAAAAAGCCCCTTCTTCCATTGAAAGGAAGAAGGGGCTTTTTTCTGAACCGGCTTACGCCGCCAGCTTCTCGACGTTGCCGTCCAGGCCCATCAGCAGCAGTTCGACCTCAAGGTCCGGATGGCGTTCCTTGACCATCGCCTTCAGCTTGGTCAGGTACTGGCCATGCACCTCGGCCTCCTTGGCCGGATCGGGCGACAGGTCCATGCCGAGGAAGACCTTGTAGGCGCCGCAGTCGCGGTGATCCATGACGATCACGCGCTTGATGTGGTGCAGCTCCTTGGCGACCGCGACATGGTCCCAGAAGGCCTCGCCCCAGGCGGGCTTCTTCTCGGTCAGGGCGCCCAGGCTGGCGCCGGCCAGGATGACATGGTCGTAGTTCGCCTGCATGTTGCGGGCGTTCATGTAGCTGGCGACATGGCCCATCAGGCGATAGTCCATGCAGGACAGCAGAAGCGTGTCGACGCTGCCGGCCAGGGCCGGGCGGCTCATCATCATCGGCGCCATCAGCGTCACGCCGGCACCCAGCGTCGCCAGCTTCAGGAACCCGCGGCGCGAGCTGTGTTCGCCCTGGCAGCAGCCATGGTGATGACCGGTCGAATGATCCATTGTGCCCTCCCAACACGCCCCGAACCCGTATCGGGGGTTTCACGCGCGATGGTGGCAGGTAAGTATTAAAAATTCCAATACATGGGGTTCCACAGTGCGAAAAAGCAATGAATCCAGACGCTGTGGTATTTTTCGGATAGATCGACCTACAACCGGATTTCATTCCGTTACCGAACGGAAAGGAAAACGGGCCGCCCGGTGAGGGGCGGCCCGTTTCCATGCATGGATGTTCCCGGTCGTCAGCGTTCGGCTGTCACCCGCCGCGCGTGCTGCTCGGCGCCGGCGTTCCGGCCGATCCGACGGTGCTGGAGGCCGGCGGCGGCGAGGCGCTCGCGCTGTGGCTGGACGAACAGTCCGCGTTGGCGATCCCCGCCGTCAGGAGAGTGGCGAGACCGAACAATGCGGCGACGACCGGACTGGCTCCATGAGACATTGGATCACCTCCTTTCTGAAACGTTGCGACCACCAACAGATTGACACAGTAGAGCACTCGGTCAATGGCCGATTCAAAGATTGATGGCCCGTCTCCCAAAGGAACAGGTTCCGGTCTTGAACTTGAGCAGCGTTACCGGGTTTCCAGCAGCCCGCTCATCGTCGCGAACAGTTCCGACTTCGCTTCGAAGCCGACGCCCGGCAGGTCCGGAAGGCGAACCCGGCCATCCTCGACTGCGATACCGTCGGCGAAACCGCAGAAGGGCTTGAAGACGTCGGGGTAGGATTCATTGCCGCCCAAATGCAGGCCGGCGGCGATGTTCAGCGACATCTGGTGCCCGCCATGCGGCACCACCCGCCGGCTGGACCAGCCATTGTCCTTCAGCATGTCCAGCGTGCGCAGATACTCGACCAGACCGTAGCTCAGCGCGCAGTCGAACTGCAGCCAGTCGCGGTCGGCCCGCATGCCGCCATGGCGGATCAGATTGCGGGCGTCCTGGTGGGAGAACAGGTTCTCGCCGGTCGCCATCGGGCGGTCGTAATGGTTGGCAAGTTCGGCCTGCAGCGCATAGTCCAACGGATCGCCGGCCTCCTCGTACCAGAACAGGCCATAGGGCTTCAGCGCCTCCGCGTACTTGATGGCGGTGTCGAGGTCGAAGCGGCCGTTGGCGTCGACGCACAAGTTCTCGCCCGACCCGACCACCTCCAGCACCGCGTCGATGCGCCGCAGATCCTCCGCCAGCGATGCGCCGCCGATCTTCATCTTCACGACCTTGTATCCGCGGTCGCGGTAGCTGCGCATCTCGTCCTGCAAGGCCGTCACGTCCTTGCCCGGATAGTAATAGCCGCCGGCCGCATAGACCCAGACGCTGTCGTCGGCCACCCCGCCGCGGAAGCGGTCGGCGAGCAGGCGGTAGAGCGGCACGCCGGCGATCTTCGCCACGGCATCCCACACCGCCATGTCGATGGTGCCGACGGCGACGGAACGCTCGCCATGGCCGCCCGGCTTCTCGTTGGTCATCAGCCGCGCCCAGATGCGGAACGGGTCCAGGTTCTCGCCGCTGTCGTCCAGCAGGCTGTCGGGCGCCGCCGACATCAGCCGGGGAATGAAGCGCTCGCGCAGCAGACCGCCCGCGGCATAGCGGCCGTTGGAATTGAATCCGTAGCCGATCACCGGCTTGCCGTCGCGCACCACGTCGGTGACCACCGCGACGACGCTGCACGTCATCTGGCTGAAGTCGATGAAGGCGTTGGCGATGTCGGACTTGATGCCGGCGGTCTGCTCGCGGATTTCGACGATGCGCATGGCGGTTCCCCTTGCAGCGTGGTGGCGCGTTCGATGACGGCACTGTAGGGATGGTGCGGGCCGCCGGGCCAATGCCAAGGTCGGAACGCTTCATGCGGGTTCGGCATAGGCGGCGGAAAGCCGGCACGGCAGACGTGACGAAGATTGGGCGATGGAACTCTCCTGGCTCGACGATTTCCTGGCGCTGGTGGATTGCGGCAACTTCTCCCGCGCCGCCGACGCGCGCCACCTGACCCAGCCGGCCTTCAGCCGCCGCATCCGCGCGCTGGAGGATTGGGCCGGCACCCCGCTGTTCGACCGCAGCGCCCAGCCGGTGACGCTGACGGAGGCCGGGCGCCGCTTCCGCCCCTTCGCCGACGAGACCGTGCGCCGCCTGCTGCAGGGCCGCGAGGAGGCGCGGCTCGCCGCCCAGTCGGAGGCCGCGACCCTGCGCTTCGCCGCCACCCATGCACTGTCGCTGACCTTCTTCCCCTCCTGGCTGCGGGCGCTGGAGGCGCGGGCAAGGCTGGGCGCCATCACCCTGTCGTCCGACAGCATGGAGGCCTGCGAGCGGCTGATGCTGGCCGGACAGGCGCAGTTCCTGCTCTGCCACGCCCATCCGGCGGCGGCCGGCCGGCTGGATGCGGAGTCCTTCCGCTCCGTCGTCGTCGGCGGCGACCGGCTGCTGGCGGTGACCGCCCCCGATGCGGCCGGCCGGCCGCGCCATCTGCTGGCTGCCAGGGAAAACAGTGAAAGCGGCGAAAGCGCGCCGCTGCCGCACCTGTCCTACAGCCGCGAATCCGGCATGGGCCGCATCCTGGAGGCGGTGCGGGCGGCGCAGTCGCTGCCCGCGGCGCTCGACACCGTCTTCACCTCCCACCTCGCGGCAGTTCTGCGCACGCTGGCGCGCGACGGGCGCGGGGTGGCCTGGCTGCCGGAGAGTCTGATCGCCGAGGATCTGGCGCGCGGCACCCTGGTTCGCGCCGGGGTGCCGGCCGGCGACGAGCGCTGGATCGTTCCGGTGCAGATCCGGCTGGTCCGTCCCCGCGCCCGCCAGAGCAAGGCGGCCGAAAGCTTCTGGACGCTGGCGGTCGAAGCCGCCCTGTGGCGCAATGCCGAGTCGCCGACAGAGTCCATCATCCCGGTTGCCGGAGCGGAGTCGGTCACGGAAGAAGAGTTGTGACCGTTTGACCGCAAGTCACTTTGATCGTTGACATTCTCAACAAAGGCTGTCCAAGCGCGCGATTTCGCTGGCGCTAACCCTTCCGATCGGGCAAAATTTGCCTAGTTGGTTTAGGGAGCGTCGCGTCAGCGACCGGAGGAACGATCATGGGCGTCAGCAGCATTGGCGGTATCGGCGGCTATCAGCAGCAGCCCTACGTCACCCCGCTCAGCAGCGGCCCGGCCGCGGCGCAGCGGTCCACCTCCCCCGTCGAATCCGCGCAGGAAGACCAGACCGAGCGCACCCGCCGCCAGCAGGAGGCGCAGACGGTCCAGAGCGGTTCCAGCGGCGGCAACACCACCCCCACCCGCGGCCAGAACCTCAACATCACGGTCTGACCCGGATCGGGTTATGTAGCGGGGACGGCTGGGAGAACGAAGCGGGACGGCACCCGGCCGGGGGCTGTCTCAACGGCAACGCCTGGAAAGCGGGCAAGAAGCGCGGGAGGCACCGATGGAGATCCGTGGCGTTTCCAGCACGACGGTAATCCGCCCGACGGCTTTCCAGCCGACGGAGTCGGGATCCGCTTCCGCAGCACGTCCCGCCGAGGGCACCGGCAGCACCGCCGAGGGCGGGACGGACAAGGCTTCCGGCCCCGGCTATATCAGCCCCTTCCTGCGCTACGACCAGGGCGCGCGGGTGGCTGTTCTGTATTTCCGTGATTTTGACACCGGCGAAACCCAGGACCAGATCCCTTCCCAGCGCGTGGTGGAGGAATACCGCCGCACCGCCAGCCGCCTCGCCCAGGAGGACGAGCGGAAATCGGCCGCTGCGAAGGCGGGGTCGAGCGGATCGGCGGACGGCTCCACCGGTGGAACGGGGGCTTCGTCGGGCAGTGGCTATACCCCGGCGGCGAGCGGCTCCGGGTCGGCCGGCACGTCGATCGGCGTATCCTTTGCGAGTGCTTCAGGCGGCGGGACGGCGACAGGGGCCGGCAGCGCTGCGGCGCCGACAACCGGCGGCTTCACTCCGGCCGCGACCGGCGGGCGCTCTGGCGGGTCGCCGGGCGGACTGGTTTCGGTGACTGTTTGAAGGGTAACGTTGTCGCTCAACGCCCCCTCCCCATCCCTTGTATGTTGAGTTTGGCTTATAGTGTCTCCGACGGATCGAGCTGCTGGGGGTGGCCACCCCCA
>NZ_LGQY01000085.1:0-40109 GCF_003116065.1 Azospirillum sp. TSO5
ATGGTGGGCGCACAAGGACTCGAACCTTGGACCCGCTGATTAAGAGTCAGCTGCTCTACCAACTGAGCTATGCGCCCATCTCTTGCTGCGGTGAACCTGGCTGAAATCCTTGCTGAAATCAGCCTACTGTTCATCGCGCCGGCCAAGCCGTTGTCCCGGCCGGTGTGGCGCGGTTTATAGCGAAGGGCCTTTGACCTGTCGATAGCAAAATCGCACCCCATGTGAATTTTTTGGCGCGTGCTTTTCGGTGGCCGGACTCCTGCCCCGGCGGCTACACCGGCGCAGTCGAAACGGGCATCGGAACGGGAGATCAGGGATGGGCGGCTGGACCGAAGGCTATGTCGGCGGCATCGACTATATCCGCGCCGTCTATCGCGACTGGTCGCCGGCCCTGCTCTGCTTCGCCCTGACGCTGCGCGGCTGGCGCCCGCCCGAGGCGCTGCGCCGCGGCAGCTTCACCATGGCGGAGCCCGGCTGCGGCCATGGACTGACCAGCGCGTTGCTGGCCGGCGCCTATCCGGCAGCGCGATTCGAGGCGATGGACTTCAACCCCTCCCACATCGCCGGCGTCCGCCGGCTGGCCGCCGACGCCGGGCTGACCAATGCGGAATTTCTGGAGGAAAGCTTCGCCGAGTACGCCCGCCGCGACGCCCCAATGCTGGACGTGGTCGCCCTGCACGGCGTCTGGTCCTGGGTGAGCGGGGAGAACCGCGCGATCCTGCTGGACACGCTGCGTCGCCGGCTGGCGCCGGGCGGTGTCGTCTTCGTCAGCTACAACGCCCTGCCCGGCACGCTCCCCCACATGCCGCTGCGCCGCCTGCTGGTGGAGCGCTGCGCCGAAGGGGACGGCCCCCTGCCCGACCGCATCGCCCGCGCGGTGGAGTTCGCCGCGCGGATGGCGGCGCAAGGCGGCGGCTGGTTCGCCAACACCGAGGGCGTGGTGGAGCGGATCGAGCAGCTTCGCCACAAATCGCCGAACTACATCGCCCACGAATATCTGAACGGGGACTGGACCGCCTTCTACCATGCCGACGTGGCGCGCGAGCTGGCCGGTGCGAAGCTGGAGTTCGCCGGCGCCGCCGTGCCGATGGAGCAGTTGCACGACCTCACCCTCTCCCCCGCCCAACAGGCGCTGGCAGATGAGGCGCGCGACCCCGCCCAGGCGGAGACCCTGCACGACGTGATGACCAACCGCAGTTTCCGCCGCGACCTGTTCGTGAAGGGCGGCGAACGGCTGGGACAGGCCGAACGCCGCGCGTTGCTGGGCGAGACCCGTGTCGCGCTTCTGGTGGCCGCCGACGACCTGCCGGAGGTCGCGTCCACGCCCGTCGGCCGCCTGCCCTTCCGGCGGGCGCTCTACCAGCCACTGGGCGAGGCGCTGGCCGAGGGGCCGCAGAGCCTGGACGCGCTGCTCGCCCGGCCGGCCCTGGCGGCGCAGGGGGAAGAGGCGGTGCTGCGCGCGCTGGTGCTGCTGACCAGCCTGTCACTGGCGGCGCCGGTCATGCCGGGCGAGGGGTTTGCCGAACGGAAGACTTCAAGCGACCGCTTCAATGCCGCTGTGCTGGAACGCCATCGCTTCGGCGACACGCCGGGGCAGCTCGCCTCGCCCCTTTTGGGCGCCGGCGTGCCGGTGTCGCGGATCGAGGCATTGTTCCTGCTGGCCGCACGGCAAGGTGATGAGCCGGCCGCCTTCGCCTGGAATCACCTGTCAGCCGACGGCATCGTGCTGGGGCGCGATGGCGAGCGTTGCGTTGGGGATGACGCCAACCGCGCGGAACTGGCGCGCCGGCATGCGGCCTTCCTGCAACGGCGCCTGCCGTTGCTGCAGGAGTTGGGGGTGGCTTGAGGGCCGGGGTGTCGGCGTCAGCGCTCCGCCGCCGTCTTCGGCAGCTTTTCGGCAATACCGTAGAGCGCCTCGCGGCGGCGGATTTCGGCAAAGACGTCATCCGGATGGATGTTCAGCGTCGCCCACAGGACCGACAGGTTGTACAGCAGGTCGGCACTTTCGTTGATGACGCCCTGGCGATCCTCGTTCATGGCGTCCAGCGCAACCTCGACCGCCTCCTCGCCCACCTTCTTGGCGATCTTCTTCGGGCCGGCGGCGATCAGCCGCGCGGTCTTGGAATGCGCCGGATCCATCTGCTGGCGGTCGAGGATGGCGGCATAAAGGCGGATCAGGTCGTCGGTCATCAGGTGGGATTTGTCTCGTGTGCGGGCGACGGAAGCATCGTTTCGATAACGTGATCGCTCCGCGACGGAATTACCATCCCCCATAGGCGCGGTGAGGCGCCGCACGATGGCCTTATGCCTTGCGGCGCAGCGCCGTTTCAGCTCACCGGATCATAGGAATGGTCGGCCTTCGGGCGCTCGTCCAGCAGGGCTTCGCCGGTGCTGACGAAATAGACGACCTCGGCGATGTTGGTGGCGTGGTCGCCGATCCGCTCCAGGTTCTTGGCGATCATCATCAGGTGCATGTGCGCCGTGAACTGGTCCGGCGCCGCCAATGCTGACCGTTCCACCTCGGCAACGAGGCTGGTGTAGAGGGCATCCACCTCGTCGTCGGTGCGCCAGATGCGCAGGGCCGCCTCGCCGTCATTGTCGACATAGGCATCGATCACGGCGCTGAGGCGCTCGCGCACCAGCCGGCCGAGCTGCGGCAGCCCCGCCATCGATCCGGCATCGGGCAGGCTGAAGATGGCGACGGCCCGCTTGGCGGTGTTGGCGGCGTGGTCGCCGATCCGTTCCAGATTGCCGGCGATCTTCAGCGCCGCGATCACCTCGCGCAGGTCGTCGGCAACCGGCTGCCGCAGGGCCAGCAGGCGCATGCAGTGGGCTTCGATGTCATGTTCGAAGGAGTCGAGTCGCGCATCCGATTCCACGATTTCCCGCGCAAGCTCGGGATTGCGCTGGGCAAGACAGGTCAGCGCCTGGTCGATCTGCGTCTCCGCAGCGCCGGCCATCTGGACGATGGCGGATTTCAGCCGCTTCAGCGCGTCCTCGAACGCGGACACGATGTGCGGAGCGGAGGTCTTCATGGTCGCCAAACCCTTCCCGGCGGTCTTCTGCAAAGCCCTCACCATAGCGCCCGGACGTTACGGTACGATGACAATCCGTATGACTCCAAGCCCTATGGCCCCAGGCTCTATGACCAAAGCCGGTTCCCGCTCCCCCTTGCCACTCCGGAAACTGCCTGATTGATTTTGCGGCGCAGCATTGCGACACATGTGTGGAGTCCGCGCTTTCTCCCTCACTCAACGACGTGCCGAACCCGCCATGATCGAACGCCGCTTTGAACAGATCATTTTTGCCAGCCGCTGGCTGCTCGCCCCCTTCTATCTCGGGCTGGTCATCTCGCTGGGCGCCTTGCTGGTGAAGTTCATGCAGGAGATCCTGCATATCGTCCCGCATGTGCTGGAAATGAGCGAGAAGGACGTGCTGCTGGCCGTGCTGACGCTGATCGACATGTCCTTCGCCGGCAACCTTCTGCTGATGGTGATCTTCGCCGGCTACGAGAACTTCGTCTCCAAGATCGATGTCGCCAATCACGAGGACCGGCCGGATTGGATGGGCAAGGTCGATTTCGGTGGACTGAAGCTGAAACTGATCGCCTCGATCGTCGCCATTTCGGGCATTCACCTGTTGAAGGCCTTCATGAACTTGGCGCAGACCTCCCGCGACGAGTTGATGTGGCTGGTCATCATCCACATGACCTTCGTGATTTCCGGCGTTCTGCTCGCCTGCATGGACAGGCTGGAGGGGCACCACGCCCCTGCCGCGAAGTCCGGCCCCAAATCTGCAACGGATCAACACTGAACCGGAAAGAAGGGCCGGCAAAAGGTCATTGCGGCGCATCATCGACAGGGATAGACACTCTACGGTCACGCCGGCTTGCCGGGCCGTCGGCGGATCGGAACGGGCTTGACCGTAGGGCTTCTGCCCGTTGACGGAATATTAACCCTAACCCGCCAATGTCCCGATCACCAGACACCGCGCCGCGGCGGTCACCGGTCCTCCGGAGGCTGTCTTCGCGGCAGGTATCAGGGCTGCCGGGCGCACTCTCCGCTTGAGCGTGCGGGCGCATTCGACTATGGAACCGTTGGCGGGCATGCTATGCCAGTCCGCCGGCTCGGCCGTCTCAACCGCTTTGATAGAGTTCGTCAGCTCCATGCTCTCCAAACTGCTCGGCGTTCTGTCCGCCGACATGGCGATCGATCTGGGGACGGCCAACACCCTGGTCTATGTCAAGGGCCGCGGCATCGTCCTGAACGAACCGTCCGTCGTCGCCATCGCCAATGTGCGCGGCAAAAAGCAGGTCCTCGCCGTCGGTGACGAGGCGAAGATGATGCTTGGCCGCACGCCCGGAAACATCCAGGCCATCCGGCCGCTTCGCGACGGCGTCATCGCCGATTTCGAAGTTGCGGAGGAAATGATCAAGCATTTCATCCGCAAGGTTCACAACCGCCGCAGCTTCGCCAGTCCGCAGGTCATCATCTGCGTGCCGTCGGGTTCGACCGCGGTGGAACGGCGGGCGATCCAGGAATCGGCGGAGGCCGCCGGCGCCCGCCGCGTCTTCCTGATCGAGGAACCGATGGCCGCCGCGATCGGCGCCGGGCTGCCGGTGACCGAACCGACGGGGTCGATGGTCGTCGACATCGGCGGCGGCACCACCGAGGTGGCCGTGCTGTCGCTGGGCGGCATCGTCTATTCGCGCTCGGTCCGCGTCGGCGGCGACAAGATGGACGAGGCCATCATCGGCTACATCCGCCGCAGCCACAATCTGCTGGTCGGCGAAGGCTCCGCCGAGCGGATCAAGAAGGAAATAGGCTCCGCCTGTCCGCCCGAGGACGGTGAAGGCCGCATCCTGGAGATCAAGGGCCGCGACCTGATGAATGGCGTGCCCAAGGAGCTGATCATCTCCGAACGCCAGATCGCCGAGTCGCTGGCCGAACCCGTTTCGGCCATCGTCGAGGCGGTGAAGGTCGCGCTGGAGCACACCGCTCCGGAACTGGCCGCCGACATCGTCGACAAGGGCATCGTCCTGACCGGCGGCGGCGCGCTTCTGGGCAACCTGGACTTCGTCCTGCGCCACGCCACCGGCCTGCCGGTGTCGATCGCCGACGATCCGCTCTCCTGCGTGGCGCTCGGCACCGGCCGCGCGCTGGAGGAGATGAAGACGCTGCGAAACGTCTTGGTCAGCGCCTACTGATTGGTGTATCCCTGGTTGGAAGGCCTCCGGTCCCGCATCCCTCTTCGGGTTGCTGAGGACCGGAGACGGACCGCGTATCTGGACGGGAATTTCCTGTGAAGCCACGCTCATCCGGCTCCGTCATCCGCCTTGCCGCCCCTTTGCGGGCTCTTGCGCAGCGCTTCTCCTTCCTTCTGCTGGTTCTGGCCTCCGTCGCGTTGATGATGGTGGGCAAGATCGAGTCCGTTTCGGTGGACAGCGCCCGCGCACGCGTGACCGATGCCTTCGCCCCCATCCTGGACGCCATCTCCCGCCCCGCCGCGACGGCGGCGCGCGCGGTCGAGTCCGCGGTGGAGCTTGAGAACGCCTTCGACGAAAACCAGCGGCTGAAGGCCGAGAACGCCCGGCTGCTGCAATGGAGGCAGGCGGCGTTGCGGCTGGAGGCGGAGAACAACAGCCTGCGCAGCCTGCTGCGCGTCCGCCCGGAGCCGGCCGTCAACTACATCGCCGCCCGCGTCATCGCCACGCCCGGCAGTTCCTTCGTCCGCACGCTGGTGGTCACCGCCGGCCGGCGCGACGGGGTGCGCAAGGGACAGGCGGCGCTGGCCGGGGCCGGTCTGGTCGGCCGGGTGATCGAGGTCGGCGAATGGTCGTCCCGCGTCCTGCTGCTGACCGACATCAACGCCCGCATTCCGGTGATCCTGTCGAACACGCGCCAGCGCTCGATCCTGGCCGGCGACAATTCCGACCAGGCCAAGCTTCTGTACCTGCCGCCCGACTCGCCGATCCAGGTGGGAGAGCGGGTGGTGACCTCGGGCGACGGCGGTCTGTTCCCGCCCGGCTTGCCGGTCGGCGTGGTGACCGCGGTCAGCGAACGCGGCATTCGCGTCCTGCCCAGCGCCGATCTGTCGCGCGTCGAATATCTGCGTCTGGTGGATTTCGGCCTGCCGAGCACCGATCTGGACCCGTCGCCGGACTCGAAGTGAGCTGGATGTGCAAGTGAGCCGGACGGACAGTCCGCCGACCGGGGGATTGCCGATATGACGGCGACTTTCTGGCAGAAGGTGGACAAGACCGGGCGCAATCTGGCGCCCTTCGCCGTCACGGTGATGATGGTGCTGGTCGGCATGATTCCGGTGCCGGTGCCCGGCTACGCCCCGGTGGCGCCGAACCTGACGCTGGTTTCGGTCTATTACTGGACGATCCACAGGCCTGACCTGATGCGTCCGGGGGTGGCCTTTCTGATCGGGTTGCTGCAGGATTTCCTGGTCGGCGGACCGCTCGGCGTGAATGCGCTGCTGCTGGTCGTCGCCCAATGGGCGGTGCTGAACCAGCGCCGGGTATTCCTGGCCAGCACCTTCGCCCTGCTGTGGTTCGGCTTCACGCTGGTGATGGCGGGTGCCGTGCTGCTGCAATGGCTGGCCTTCTCGGTGCTGGACGCCGCCGCGCTGTCGATCCTGCCGGCGCTGTTCCAGGGCCTGCTGACGGTGGCTGTGTTTCCTGCGGTGGGTTGGCTGCTGATCCGCGTCCACCGCGCGTTCCTGAACGGGTAAAGGGCCCCGACGGATCTCATGAGTTCAATCGATCGCGACACCGACCGCTCCCGCCTGCTGGCGCGCCGCGCCCTGGTGCTGGGCGGCATCAAGCTGGCCGGCCTGTCCGCGCTGGTCGGTCGCCTGTATTACCTGCAGGTCGTCGAGTCGGCCCGCTACACCATGCTGGCGGAAGAGAACCGCATCAGCCTGCGGCTGATCGCTCCGTCACGTGGCAACATCGTCGACCGCTTCGGCGTGCCGCTGGCGGTCAACGAGCAGAACTATCGCGTCGTCGTGGTGTCGGAACGCACCCACAACATCCAGGAGACGCTCGACAAGATCTCCCGCATCGTGCCGCTGACCGACGGCGACCGCCGCCGCGTGCTGCGCGAGTTGCATCGCAAACGCCGATTCGTGCCCGTCACCGTGCGCGAGAACCTGACCTGGGAGCAGGTGGCGACGCTGGAGACCAACACTCCCGATCTGCCTGGCGTGTCGATCGAGGTGGGCGAGCTGCGGCATTACCCGCAGGCGGACGCGACCGCCCATATCCTGGGCTATGTCGGCGCCGTATCGGAAGCGGAGCTGAGCGGCAACAGCGATCCGGTGCTGTCCCTGCCCGGTTTCCGCATCGGCAAGGCCGGCATCGAGAAGTTTCACGAGAAGGTGCTGCGCGGCACCGCCGGCACCAGCCAGCTGGAAGTCAATGCGGTCGGCCGCGTCATCCGCGAACTCTCCCGCGACGAGGGGCAGTCGGGCCGGGAAATCCAGCTGACCATCGACATGGCCTTGCAGCGCTTCGTGCAGGAAAGGCTGTCGCAGGAGGTCAGCGCCTCGGCGGTGGTGATGGATGTGCACACCGGCGGCATCTACGCCCTGTGCTCGCACCCCAGCTACGATCCCAACCAGTTCACCATGGGTATCAGCGCCGAGCTGTGGGAGGAGTTGCTGTCCAACCCGGCGACTCCGCTGAACAACAAGGCGGTGGTCGGCCAATACCCGCCGGGCTCCACCTTCAAGATGATGGCGGCTCTGGCGGCGCTGGAATCGGGGGTGGTCAGCAACCGCCATACGGTGTTCTGCCCCGGCTACCTCGAACTGGGCGACCACCGGTTCCACTGCTGGAAGCGCGGCGGACACGGCACCGTCGATTTCGTCGGCGCGCTGCGCCATTCCTGCGACGTGTTCTTCTACGATGTGTCGCGCCGGATCGGCATCGACCGCATCGCCGAGATGTCCAACCGCTTCGGTCTGGGCCACCGCACCGACATCGACCTGCCGCACGAGCGCGCCGGGCTGATCCCCTCCATCGCCTGGAAAAAGGCGACGCTGGGCAAGGGCTGGGACATGGGCGAGACGCTGGTCGCCTCGATCGGCCAGGGCTATGTGCTGACGACGCCGCTGCAGCTGGCGGTGATGGTCTGCCGGCTGGCCAATGGCGGCTATGCGGTCAAGCCGCACCTGACCAAGCAGATCAAGACCGTCAGCGGCGAACAGACCGCTTGGCCCGGCATCGGCGTGAAGAAGGAGAATCTCGACATCGTGCTGCGCGGCATGACCGAGGTGGTGAACGCCCCCAACGGAACCGCCTACCGGTCGCGCATCACCGAGGTCGGGTACGAGATGGCCGGCAAGACCGGGTCCGCCCAGGTCCGCCGCATCACCATGGCCGAGCGCAACAGCGGCGTGAAGAAGAACGAAGACCTGCCCTGGCGCGAGCGCGACCACGCCCTGTTCGTCGCCTTTGCGCCGATCCAGGCGCCGCGCTATGCCTGCGCCGTCTTCGTCGAGCATGGCGGCGGCGGGTCGACCGCAGCGGCGCCGATCGCCCGCGACATCCTGCTGGAAACCCAGAAGCGCGACCCCGGCCGCGCCGCCGTCGCCGAAACCCCGCCGCCGAGCGGAATACCGGAGCCGCGGGGCTGACATCGCTCCGCCGGGCTCACCCTCGCCGACGGGCAGGGATGCTCATCGCTGCCACGCCAATCACCACCGCGGCACAGCCGGCCAGCATGGTCGGCTCCAGCGCCTCGCCCAACAGAAGTGCGCCAATCCCGACCCCGATGGGCACCCGCAGATAGGCTTGCGCAGTGGTCGGCACCGATCCCAGGGTTTGAACCAAACGGAAATAGAGAACGAAGGCCAGAGCGGTCGAGAAGACCGACAGGGCGGCGAGCGCGAGCAGCGAGTCCCAGGACGGCGTCAGGGTCCAAGGCCGGTCGACCACCAGACTGACCGGCAACAGGACAGCCGCTCCGCACAGCAGCGCTCCCGCGGCCGGCATGACCGGGTCCTGTCCCTTGAACACGCGGCCGAAGATGGCGGCTCCGGCATAGCAAAGTGTGGCAAGGACGATCGCGCCTTGCGCCAGAAGGTCGCGGCCGATGCCATCCACCGCCCCCACCCCGATGATGAGAACCGTCCCACCGAGACCGGAAAGCACGCCGACCGCCTTCCGGGTGCTCAAAGGCTCGTGCCGGGTGAACAGAAGGGTGATGAGAAACGCGAAGATCGGCGTGGTCGCGTTGAGGATGACGGCAGTTCCGGCATCGACCGTCTGTTCGGCCCAAGCGATCAGGGTGAAGGGAAGGACGCTGTTCAGACAGGCCTGAACCAGGAAACGGCGCCACAGCGCCGGATCGCGTGGCAGCGAAAGGCGGCGCCAGCGGATGACCACCAGCAGGATCGCTCCCGCGATCAGTGTCCTGCCGGCAATGAAGGTCAAAGGCGGGATCGTTTCCACACCGATGCGGATGAAGCTGTAGGACGCGCCCCACAGGGTGGCGAGAGCCAGCAGCAAGGCAAGTTCGACACGCAGGTTCGGCTGCCAAGCCGGGGTATCGGAGGCGGGAAGGAAGGTCATGATGGCTCCGTGGTCTGCAAGCCGGCCCACCATGCCAGCCCGGCACGTGGAAGACCGTCGCGAACGCTTCGGCCGTGGACGAAACGTCGGCGGCTGACGGGTCTGGCGAAGCGACCTAAACTGATGGACATGACCAGCCCGCCCTTCCCCACCGCCTCCGCCAACGGCATCGCCACCATCGCCGCGCTGATCGGCGATCCGGCGCGTGCGAACATCCTCTCCGCTCTGATGGGCGGGCAGGCGCTGACCGCCGGGGAACTGTCCTGGCATGCCGGCGTTGGAGCGCCGACCACCAGTGGCCACCTCGCGAAATTGAGCGAGGCTGGATTGCTGGCAGTGGAGCGCCAGGGCCGGCACCGCTATTACCGGTTGGCCTCCCCCGACATCGCCCAAGCGATGGAAAGCCTGATGGCGCTGGCAGCCGCCGGACCGCACCGCCACCGGCCGCCCGGCCCGAAGGACGAGGCGCTGCGGACCGCCCGCACCTGCTACGATCACCTTGCGGGACGGCTCGGCACAAAATTGGCCGACACGCTGCACGAGCGCGGGTTCGTGATCCTCGACGATGGCAGTGCCCTGGTGACCGACAATGGCCGTGATTTCCTGGGCGGACTCGGTCTCGCAATTCCCGAAGTGGGCGGGCACCGCCGGCCGCTTTGCCGGGTCTGCCTGGACTGGAGCGAGCGCCGTCATCATCTGGCCGGGCGGCTGGGCGCGGCGCTTCTGAACTGTTCGCTCGAACGCGGCTGGATCGTCCGCATCCCCGACAGCCGCGCGGTGGCGATCACCGACGCTGGGACTCACGCTTTCACGACTTTTTTCGGCATCGCACCCGAGCACCTGACCGCCAAATGAAAAGCGCGCCCCCGAAGGGACGCGCTTTTCATCAAACCGACAGGCTTTCGCCGGATCAGTTCTTCGACTTGTCGACCAGACGACGCTCGGCGATCCACGGCATCATGGCGCGCAGCTTCTCGCCGACCTTCTCGATCTCGTGCTCGGCGTTGCGGCGGCGGATCGCCTTGAAGGACGGCTGGCCGGCCTTGCATTCCAGCATCCAGTCGCGGACGAAGCGGCCTTCCTGGATGTCGGTCAGGACGCGCTTCATCTCGGCCTTGGTCTCGGGCGTGATGATGCGCGGGCCGGTGCGGTAGTCGCCGTATTCGGCCGTGTTGGAGATCGAGTAGCGCATGTTGGCCATGCCGCCCTCGTACATCAGGTCGACGATCAGCTTCACTTCGTGCAGGCACTCGAAGTAGGCCATTTCGGGGGCATAGCCCGCTTCGACCAGCGTCTCGTAGCCGGCGCGGATCAGCTCGGTCAGGCCGCCGCAGAGCACGGCCTGCTCGCCGAACAGATCGGTCTCGCACTCTTCCTTGAAGGTCGTCTCGATGATGCCGGCGCGGCCGCCGCCATTGGCCGAGGCGTAGGACAGGGCGATGTCCAGCGCGTTGCCCGAGGCGTTCTGGTGCACGGCGACCAGCGACGGAACGCCGCCGCCACGCTGATATTCGCTGCGCACGGTGTGGCCGGGACCCTTCGGCGCGATCATGAACACGTCGAGGTCGGCGCGCGGCTCGATCAGGTTGAAGTGGACGTTCAGGCCGTGCGCGAAGGCCAGGGCGGCGCCCTGCTTCATGTTCGGGGCCAGATCGTCCTTGTACAGGTCGGCCTGCAGCTCGTCCGGGGTCAGAACCATCACGACGTCGGCCCAGGCAGCGGCTTCGGCCGGGGTCATCACGGTGAAGCCGGCGGTCTCGGCCTTCTTGATGGTGGCCGAACCCGGGCGGAGCGCGATCCGCACGTCCTTCACGCCGCTGTCGCGCAGGTTGTGGGCGTGGGCATGGCCCTGGCTGCCGTAGCCGACGATGACGACCTTCTTGCCCTTGATCAGGTTGACGTCGGCATCACGATCGTAATAGACGCGCATTGAGATGGTTCCTTGAATTCGCAACGAACGAAGACAGAGTGCGTTTCCTGCGGCGGATTACTCCATTGAGCAAAGCCGTCCGTCAAGGGAAACAATCGCTCGATGGAGCGGCAACGCGCAAAGCTTCCTTGCGTTTTTGCCGCCCCAATCTTTCGGAGAATGCTATTCCGCGGGTAACGGCGCCTCAGAACGCCGCCGGTCCCTTCGACATGGCGACCACGCCGGTGCGGCTGGCTTCCACGAGGCCGAGCTGGCTCATCAGGCCGACGAAGTCGTCGACCTGCTCGGTGGTGCCGGTCAGCTCGAAGATGAAGCTGGTCAGGGTGGCGTCGACCACCTTGGCCTGGAAGATGTCGGCGAGGCGAAGCGCCTCGATCCGGCGGTCGCCGGTACCGGCCACCTTGACCAGCGCCAGTTCGCGTTCCACCGACGGCCCCTCGTCGGTCAGGTCGTGGACGCGGTGGACCGGAACCAGCCGGCCGAGCTGCGCCTTGATCTGCTCGATGATCATCCGGGTGCCGGAGGTGACCAGCGTGATGCGCGACAGGTGCTCGGCGTTGTTCACCTCCGCCACCGTCAGGCTTTCGATGTTGTAGCCGCGGCCGGAGAACAGCCCGATGACGCGGGCAAGGACGCCCGGCTCATTGTCCACCAGCACGGCGATGGTGTGCTTTTCGATCGCGTTTTCCATGAGACCCATTCCCCCGTTCGTTGTCGTCAGCCGATCAGACCAGCACCATGCCGTCTTCCGGCGTGGCATCGGACGGGCTGTCGTCCGGACCGAACAGGATCTCGTTGTGGGCCTTGCCGCCCGGGATCATCGGGAAGCAGTTTTCCTTCGGATCGACGGCGATGTCGATGATGCAGGGGCGGTCGGTGACCGTCAGCATCTTCTCGATCACCTGATCGACCTCGGCCACCGTGGTAGCGCGCAGGCCGACGCAGCCCCAGGATTCCGCCAGCTTCACGAAGTCCGGCAGGGCTTCCGAGTAGCTCTGGGAATAGCGCGAGCCGTGCAGCAGTTCCTGCCACTGGCGCACCATGCCCATATACTGGTTGTTCAGGATGAAGATCTTGACCGGCGCGCGATACTGCACGGCGGTGCCGATCTCCTGCATGTTCATCAGGAAGCTGGCTTCGCCCGACACGTCGACGACGATGGCGTCGGGGTGGGCCAGCTGGGCGCCGATGGCGGCCGGCAGGCCGTAGCCCATGGTGCCGAGACCGCCCGAGGTCATCCAGCGGTTCGGCTGGTCGAAGGGCAGGAACTGGGCGGCCCACATCTGGTGCTGGCCGACTTCCGTCGTAATGTAGTGGTCCTTGCCGCGCAGGGCTTCGCGCAGGCGCTCCAGCGCGTACTGCGGCTTGATGACCGATTCGGTGCGGTTGTAGTTCAGGCAGTTGCGGGCGCGCCAGCCCTCGATCTTGCCCCACCACTCCTTCAGCGCGGCCTTGTCCGGCGACTTGGCGCGCGCCTTCCAGATGCGCAGCATGTCTTCCAGCACCGCGCCGCAGTCACCGACGATCGGAATGTCGACCGCGACGTTCTTGTTGATCGAGCTGGGGTCGATGTCGACGTGGATCTTCTTCGAACCCGGCGAGAAGGCCGACAGCTTGCCGGTCACGCGGTCGTCGAAGCGGGCGCCGATGTTGATCATGACGTCGCATTCGTACATGGCGAGGTTCGCCTCGTACGTGCCGTGCATGCCGAGCATACCCAGCCACTGGTTGTCGGACGCCGGGAAGGCGCCCAAGCCCATCAGGGTGGAGGTGATCGGGAAACCGGTGGTCTTGACGAACTGGGTCAGCAGCTTGGCCGCGAAGGGGCCGGCGTTGATCACGCCGCCGCCGGTGTAGAAGACCGGGCGCTTGGCGTTGGCGATCAGTTCCACCGCCTCTTCGATGCGGGCGATCTCCGGCTTCACCTGCGGACGGTAGGTCTTGTGCTTGACCTCCGCCGGCGGGACATAGGTGCCGTCGGCGAACTGCACGTCCTTCGGGATGTCGACCAGCACCGGGCCGGGACGGCCGCTGCGCGCGACATAGAAGGCCTCGTGCAGGGTGCGGGCCAGATTGTCGACGTCCTTCACCAGGTAATTGTGCTTGGTGCAGGGACGGGTGATGCCGGTGGTGTCGGCTTCCTGGAAGGCGTCGTTGCCGATCAGGTGGGTCGGCACCTGGCCCGACAGGCAGACCAGCGGAATGCTGTCGCACAGGGCGTCCAGCAGGCCGGTCACCGCGTTGGTGGCGCCGGGGCCGGAGGTCACCAGCACGCAGCCGACCTTGCCGGTCGAGCGCGCATAGCCCTCCGCCGCGTGAACCGCGGCCTGCTCGTGGCGTACAAGGACATGTTTCAGGTCGTTCTGCTGGAACAGCGCGTCGTAGATGGGAAGTACGGCGCCGCCGGGATAGCCGAAGATGATGTCAACGCCCTGATCCTTCAGGGCTTTGATGACGATCTGGGCGCCGGTCAGCTTCTGTTCGGACATCGCTCACGACCTTCTCATGTGGGCGCCTCCTCTAGGGCACCCGGTTCCTTGGGAACACCAACCCCGCCTGGAGGGGATGCCGTTCATAACAACGGCTTAGCTCCGATGGCGTGTGCTGGGATGGGCAAATTAGTCAAATCATCCGTCATAGGTCAACCCTATTCGCGAATGTTTGCAAAGTTTTTTTGCCGCAGTTTTTCCAATTGTTGCGCGCCCATTGGAGGTGTCCACCCCGCCCCACCCCCTACCCCGCCAGCGCTTGCCGCAAACGGAAACGGCGGCCGCACCGAAGCGCGACCGCCGTTCCGAAGAGGCGACTGAGTTTGCGCAGGCCGTCAGGCGGCGGACTTCAGCAGTCCGCAGAGCCGGCGGATGCCCTCTCGGATCTGGGCCGGCTTGGTGACGGAGAAGGCCAGACGCAGCGTGTTCTTGCCCGACCGGTCGGCATGGAAGGCCGAGCCGGGGACGAAGGCGACGTTGGCCTCCTTGATGGCGCGGGCCAGCAGCTCGGTGCCGTCGACGCCTTCCGGCGCCTCGATCCAGACGAACAGGCCGCCCTCCGGCTTGGTCCAGGTGACACCCGGCGGGGCGAATTCGTCCAGTGCCGCCAGCATGGCGTCGCGGCGCTCCTTGTATTGGGTGCGCAGCAGCTTGATGTGGCTGTCGAAGATTTGCGAGACGACGTCGTGCATGACGATCTGGTTGATCGTGCTGGCATGCAGGTCGGCCGCCTGCTTCATCAGCACCAGCCGATTCACCACCTCCGGCGCCGCGTTGACCCAGCCGATGCGCATCGCCGGAACCATGGTCTTGGAGAAGGTGCCGCCGAAGATCACGTTGGTCAGCTTGCCGCCGTTGCGCTCGCAATCCAGCGCCGCCATCAGCGGCAGATGCTCGCCGTCATAGCGCAGCTCGCAATAGGCGGTGTCCTCGATCACCGGCACGCCGGCGGCCTCGCAGGCGTCCAGGATAGCGTGGCGGCGGGCCAGCGTCACCGTCGTGCCGTTCGGGTTCTGGAAGTCGGGGACGAGGTAGAAGAACTTAGGCTTCTGCGCCAGCGCTTCGTTGAGCGCCGCCATCTCCGGCCCTTCCTCGTCCATCGGAATGGAGAGGTAGGTCGGCTCGTAGGGCGAAAAGGCCTGCAACGCGCCGAGATAGGTCGGGCGGGTCACCACGATCTTGTCGCCGGGGCCGATCAGCAGCTTGCCCACGAACTCCAGCACCTGCTGCGAGCCGTTGGTGATGAGAACGCCGTCCAGACCGACATTGACGCCCTTGCCGCCCATGTAATCGCAAATCCATTCCCGCAGCGGCGTGTAGCCTTCGGTGATGGAGTATTGCAGGGCGGCACCGGCCCCGGCGTTGGACTGGAAGATCTTCTCATAGGACCGCGCGATGGCGGAGCTGGGGAACAGGTCCGGGTCGGGAATGCCGCCGGCGAAGGAGATGATCTCCGGACGGTCGATCAGCTTCAGCAGTTCCCGGATTTCGGACGCCGTCATGCCGCCCACGCGGCCCGCGAACACATGACCCCAATCAACCGACACGGTGCTTCTCCTTCGGATCAGTAATTTAGTATCGTTCTCAGGCGGTCGAGCATTGCATTTCGTACCGCAAGGGAACAAGGCAGATCGATGGTATGGCAGCTATGCTGTCCTGTATGACTTACCAGCATATCAGAGGTTTTGCCAACAATCTGATGCCGAAACCACGTCACCTGCCGTTTGGCATAGCGGCGGGTCGATTGCTGGGCCAGCGTGACAGCTTCGTCGAAGGGGATCTCGCCATGCAGGACACGGCGCAACTCCGGCACGCCCAGGGCTTTCAGCACCGGAAGGTCGGGGGCGAGAGCCTGCTCGCGGGCCAGCGCATCCAACTGCCGCACCTCCTCCAGTGCGCCCTGCTCCATCATCAGGTGGAAGCGCTTGTCGCATTGGGCATAGAGGTCGGTCCGCGGCGGGTCGAGCACGAGGATGGTGAAGCGCAGATCCTCCGGCGCGCCCTGGGCGGTTTGGCTCTGCCAGTGGGACAGCGGGTGGCCGGTTGCCTCCAGCACCTCCCAGGCGCGGGTCAGACGGGTGGTGTCGCCGGGGTTCAGCTTAGCCGACGCCGGATCGCGGGCGACCAGCTCGGCACGGAACGCCTCGCCGCCGATGGTTGCCAGCCGGGCATGGGCGGCGGCGCGCACCTCGTCGGGAATGGGCGGCACCTCACTCAAGCCCTGCATGAGGGCGCGCAGGTAGAGACCGGTGCCGCCGACCACCACCGGCAGCCGGCCCTCGGCCTTGGCGGCGGCGATCTCCGCCAGAGCCATGTCGCGCCAGCGCGCCGCCGATCCGCGCTCCACCGCGGGCAGCACGCCATAGAGACGATGGGGCGCCCGCGCCAGATCCTCGGCCGGCGGCCGGGCGGTCAGCACATCCAGATCGGCGTAGAGCTGCATGCTGTCGGCATTGATGACGGTGCCGCCGAACGCCTCGGCAATCGCCAGCGCCAGCCCCGACTTGCCCGATGCGGTCGGGCCGCCGATGACGATGACATCGGTGAGCGTGTTCATCGCCCTTCCATGGGGCTGCGGCGCTTCCTTTGCAACACCCATCCGCATGCCCCAACCGCCTGTAGACGCCGAAGCTTCGTTGGACCGAGCCCCTCGCCTGTGGTAGGCAGCGCGCAAAGGCCCTCTTTTTTGCTCGGGACACCCGCCGATGAACGCCGTCGCCACGCTGATCGCCCCCCGTACCACCACGCTCGACGAGGCCGTCGTCCAGACCGCCAAGGCGGCGCTGGTGGGCTTGGGCGCCGATGCCGGCGCGCCGGACTGGCTGGCTCCCGGCACCGCCTGCGACCTGCCCTTCGGCAATCTGGCGCCGGAGCAGGCGGAGGCGGCGATCCGCCATGCCCTGAACGGCGCCACGCTGGACATCGTCGCTCAGCCGGCGGCGACCCGGCGCAAGCGACTGCTGGTCGCCGACATGGAATCGACGATCATCGAGCAGGAGATGCTGGACGAGTTGGGCGACTATGTCGGGCTGAAGGACCACATCGCCGCCATCACCGCCCGCGCCATGAACGGCGAGATCGACTTCAAGGACGCGGTGCGCGAGCGGGTCGCCCTGCTGAAGGGCCTGAAGGAGACGGTGATCGACGAGGTGTGGCAGCGCGCCACCCTGATGCCGGGTGCGGCCCAGCTGGTCGGCACCATGCGCGCCAACGGTGCAGCCTGCGTCCTGGTGTCGGGCGGCTTCCGCTGCTTCACCGGCCGGGTGCGCAACTGGATCGGCTTCGACGACGACCGCGGCAACGAACTGGAGGTGGTCGACGGCGTGATGACCGGCAAGGTGATCGAGCCGATCCTGGACAAGGACAGCAAGCTGCAGGCGCTGATGGCCTATGCCGGCGAGCACCGCGTGCCGATGGCGGAGACCATGGCCGTCGGCGACGGCGCCAACGATTTGCCGATGCTGCTGGCCGCCGGTCTGGGCGTCGCGTTCCATGCCAAGGCGGTGGTCGCCGCCGAAGCCCGCGCCCGCGTCGACCATGGCGACCTGACCGCCCTGCTCTACGCCCAGGGCTACCGGGCGGCGGAGTTCGTGGGCTAAGGGGCTGCGTGTTCGCTAATAGCGAATTTCTGTTGACCTGGATGATTTGCGCCAGGATCATGTACCCATGATGCTCGTCATTGAAGCCTCTGCATTGAAAGTCCTTCTGCGGATGCCGAAGTCCGATGCAGATGGTCTCCGGACGAAGCTAAAGTCATTTGCCGCTGCGCCCTATGACCCACATCCTTGGGCCAAGGTTTTCGGTGGTGGACAAGGCCGCATCCGGCATGGCGATTGGCGGGCCGTTTATGCCATCGACGGCGATGTGATGGTGGTCACGGTATTGAAGATCGGAAATCGCAAGGAGGTTTACCGATGAACGCTCTACCTATCCGTCCAATCGCAGAAACTCCTGACAGCGTCACGCTCAGTCGCGCGGACTTCGAAGCATTGGCTGAACTGGTGGCCGACGCCCAGGATCTTGCCGATGTGGAAGCAGTAAAGGCTCGGCTCGCAGCAGGCGAGACGGAGACTTTTCCCTTCGAGGTTGCTGAACGCATCCTGGACGGCGAACATCCGGTGACGGTCCTTCGCGAACACCGTCAGTTCACCTTGCGTGGGCTGGCCGAGGCGGCAGGGCTTGCTCCGTCCTACCTTTCGGAAATCGAAAATGAACGCAAGCCCGGCAGTTTCGATGCCATGGGGCGCATTGCCGCTGCGCTGAATGTGCCGCTGGACTTGCTAGCACGTCGATAAAGTCCCTCACGCCCACACGCCGCGGACATAGGGTGTCAGCTGCGTGTCCGTCAGGATGATGTGGCGGACCAGCCAGTCGGCGGTGAATTTATAGAGCTTCTCGGCGTTCTCGTGGGTGGGTTCGTTGGAGAACTGGTTCGACAGCTCGCTGACCTTCTGGACAGCAGCGCGGTGCATGGCGACATGCTCGTCGAATTTCGGGTAATGCACGATCTGCATGATCCGCTCTTCGCGGGCGAAATGCTCCTTGGTGTATTCCAGAAGCTTGATCAGGATCTTGGCAACGCGAACCGGCTGGAACCGCGGGGCGGCCAGCGCAGCGTCGAGTTCGTTCAGATACTCGATCAGGTGTTTGTGATCGTCGTCGATGGCCGGCTGCCCGACGCTCAACTGCCGTCGCCATGTGATGGCGCCCATGACCTTGCGGCCTCCCCCCCTTAACCGGCACCCCGTTGGGGAGGATTATGAATGGTGTTACCACCGCACCCAAACAGCCGCCGGCGTCACACGGCAATTTGACGCACCCGCATGACGCGAACCGAAACGGAGCGGGGCGGATGCGTCGCCGCACCCGCCCCGTTCTACAGACTTACGTTGATAAATCTCAGCCGACGATCGAATAGCCGCAATCGACATAGGTGGTGTCGCCGGTGATGCCCTTCGCGCCATCGGTGGCGAGGAAGGCGGTGGTGTAGCCGACCTCCTCGATGGTCACCAGACGGCCTTCGGGGGCGCGCTCGGCGGCCTTGTTCATCAGCTCGTCGAAATGGGCGATGCCGGAAGCGGCGCGGGTCTTGATCGGACCGGGCGAGATGGCATGGACACGGATGCCCTTCGGGCCGAGTTCCGCCGCCAGATAGCGCACGCTGGCCTCCAGCGCCGCCTTGACGGGGCCCATGACGCCGTAATTGTCGATGACGCGGTTGGCGCCGAAATAGGACATGGTGAACAGCGACCCGCCGTCCTTCATCAGCGGCTCGGCATAGCGGGCCATGCGGATGAAGGAGTGGCAGGAGACGTCCATCGCCTGCTGGAAGCCCTCGCGCGAGCAATCGACGACACGGCCGTGCAGGTCCTCCTTCGGCGCGAAGGCGATGCTGTGCAGCGCGAAGTCGAGCTTGCCCCACTTCTCGCCGATCTTGTCGAACAGGGCCTTCAGCTGGCCTTCACCGGTGACGTCCACCGGTTCGAAGATCTCGGCCTCCAGCTGCTGGGCCAGCGGCTCGACGAACTTCTTGGCCTTGTCGTTCAGATAGCTGACCGCAAGGTCGGCACCCATGGCGCGGAAGGCGCGGGCGCAGCCCCAGGCGATCGACTGGTCGTTGGCAATGCCAAGGACGAGCCCCTTCTTGCCTTCGAGCGTGGCGGCGGCGGGAATGATCGTGGTCATGCGGACGGTCCTGCGGTCGATGGGACGGGAGGAGCGGCCGCAACCCCGGCCGCCTTTCGCCGGGTGAGATCACGCGGCGTTCCTTGTGCAGTGCACCATAAACCAACCGCCGGAGGTCCGCAATGTGCAATGGGCGCGCTCCGCACATGCGCCTCAATCATTGCGCAGCATTGCTCGGAGAGCGTTCAGTAAAAACTGAATTGTTGCCGTTTCAGTCTTTCATTGATCCATATCAAAACGGCCTGCCAGTATGGGACTGACAGGCCGTTTCTTGATGACATTTCCGTTATGGCGTCACGCCGCTTGTGCGGTCCGCCTCCTTAGCGGGCAACACCCGGCGTGAAAGACGGCGGATCGCTGGCCGGGAAGGATTCTTGCGAGGCTTCGTCGACGATCTCCTCCTCGCACGCCTCCTCATAGATGTCGCCGGGATGGCGCGAGTAGCGATTGACGCCCTGGTTCACATCCTGTGCCGGGATCGCCGCCCGGTCGTTGTGCCTCCAGTCGGACAGCATCGCCTTGCCGGGGCAATAGCCGGTCAGACCGCGCGCCACCAGGGCCCCGCCGGCAAGCGCCATGGCGGCGCCGGTCCAGTTGGGACGGCGCAAGCCCAGGGCCGCCAGCAGCACGCCGCCGGCCAGCGACGCCAGCCGCTCGGTATGCCCGACATTGATGCTGTAACCGCCGCTGGGTCCGTGAAGGCGGTCGTTGAGGCCGCGCAGGTTGCGCTGGGCCGTTTCGGTGATGGAAGAGAGTTCCATGTCGGTCCTCCTGAATGCGGGTCCCGGTCGGGGATCGTCCGCCATCGGATCGTTATCGCGTCACTGTTGGGAAACCGGCGGCTGGGGGGTGCCGTTCCCGGACGTCGTCCCGGAAGCAGACCCCGGCGCCGATTGCGAAGTGCCGCCCTGACTGCTTCCCTCCTGGCCGCTGGAACCGGCGGCGCCGCGCGCCTGCTGCAGTTCACGGTTCAGCCGCGCCACCTCCTGCGACAGGCGCTGCACCTCCTGGCGCAACGGGCCGGCCGAGGCGTCACCACCACCCGCCGAGCCGGCGATGGCGGCCAGCGTCGCCGAATCGCGCATCCAGTAGGGCGCCACGCCGTAATAGGTGTGGACCGCCATCGCCCATTGGCGGTCGTTCATGTTCGGCCGGTTCTTCTCGTCAAAGCGCGGGGCGTTGGTCAGCTTGTCCTTCGGCACGTTCAGGACATAGCCGTCGCCGGACGGGGAGAACAGTGCCCACGGCACCGGGAAGTGGCTGTCGCCGATGCCGAGGAAGCCGCCCAACTCGACCACCGCATAGGCGACCCGGCCGCTGGCGGGATCGATGATCAGCTCGGACACGCTGCCGAGATCCTTGCCGTCCGGGCTGCGCAGCTTGGCGTCCTCAAGCTCGTCGGCGGCGACGGCACGCGGATGGGCGATGGAGTCCTGCAGGGCCGCCGCCTCGCCCAGGATGGCCTGGCAGGCGGGCGCGTTGCCCTTCTGGGCGGCGGCCTGCGCCGCCTGCTGCAGGGCGCGAAGCTGTGCGGTTTCCTGCTGGGTCACCGGAGCGGGGGTACCGGGGCCGGCAGCCTCAAGAGCAGCCGCCTGCTGTCCCAGCCGGTCGAGCCCGGCCGCGCAGTCGTCGGCCGCCAGCGCGGGCGCGGCGAAGGACAGGGTTCCCAGCGCGGCCAGCAGCAGGGCCGTTGCAGGGGTGGGGCGCGTCATTAGGGCATCCTCCGGCTTGAATCGTCTCATGCTGCATGAACAGCATGGTCAAGCCGGAGGTTCCATCAGCCAGAGATTCCCTGGCGTCGATCTTCCCCCAGTTGTGAAAGGTCAACCCGGAAGGGGCAATCCGCCACGCTGGACGATGAAGGACTGGATGGCGTCCAGCCCCTCGCCCGCCTTGACGTTGGTGAAGACGAAGGGGCGGTCGCCGCGCATCTTGCGGGCGTCGCGGTCCATCACCTCCAGGCTGGCGCCGACCATCGGGGCGAGATCGGTCTTGTTGATCACCAGCAGATCCGAGCGGGTGATGCCCGGCCCACCCTTGCGCGGGATCTTGTCGCCGGCCGACACGTCGATGACGTAGATGGTGATGTCCGCCAACTCCGGCGAGAAGGTCGCCGCCAGGTTGTCGCCACCCGATTCGATGAAGATCAGGTCGAGGTCGGGGAACTTCGCGTTCATCTGATCGACGGCGGCGAGGTTGATCGAGGCATCCTCGCGGATCGCGGTGTGCGGGCAGCCGCCGGTCTCCACCCCCATGATCCGTTCGGGCTTCAGCGCGCCGGAGCGGGTGAGGAACTCCGCATCCTCCTTGGTGTAGATGTCGTTGGTGATCGCCGCGACCTCCCAATCGTCGCGCATGCGCTTGCACAGCGCGTCGGTCAGCGCGGTCTTGCCGGAGCCGACGGGGCCGCCGATGCCGACGCGAAGCGGACCGGCGTGGCTCTTTTCGATAGCGGGGAGAGCGCTCATGAGCGGAACAGCCTCGTATATTGGGTTTCGTGGATCATCGAGGTCCAATCGACGGCCATCGCCCGGCCGCCGAGATCGTCCAACGGGGCGGCCAGCGCCGCCTCCGCCGCGCTGTGGGTGATCGGGTCGAGCGCGGCCAGCGCGCGCTGGCCGTCGGTCTGGCCCAGCGGCACCAAGCGAACGCCGGCCGACACCAGATTGGCGGCGAAGGCGTGCAGGTAGGCGGTCAGCGCCGGTCCCTCCGCCACGCCGATCAGCGCCGATACCAGCGCCACCGCCACCGCATAGGCGACCGGCCGGCCGGTGGATGCTATGACGGCATCCCAGCGCGGCAGCTCATCGAGCGGCCATGCGGCGCGGATCGCCAGCAGGAAAGCCTGCCCTTGCGCCCGCGATTCGAGCGCGGTCTCGGCGGAGGCGCGCAGGACGTCGGCCCGCTCCACCGCCCAGGCGAAGCCGGCCTCGTCACCGGCCAGAACGGCACGGTGGGCGGCGGCGAACAGTATGCCGTCGGTGCGCCCGGCGCCATGACGCAGGATACCGTCGAGCCAGACGATCATTGTCGCCCGGTCCCGCACCAGCCCCTGCTCCACCGCCGCCTCGATGCCATGGCTGTAGGAGAAGCCGCCGACCGGAAAGCTGGGCGACAGCCACGCCAGCAGGCGCGTCAGGGCGTAGGTGGAGACGCTCCCGAATCCCCTCTCCCCCCCGGGGAGAGGGTTAGGGTGAGGGGGAACCGCTTCGAGGATCTCTTCGGCTACGCCGAACCCCCTCATCCCAACCTTCTCCCCGGGGGGGAGAAGGGGCTTATCAGTGCGAATGCCCATGCCCGCCGCCATGCGAATGCCCGCCATAGGCGCCGCCTTCCGGCATGAAGGGCGCAGTCACGTCGCGCACTTCCGCTCCCAGCCCGCGCAGCATGTCCTCGATCACATGGTCACGGCGCAGGCGGATGGTGTCGCCGACGATCTGCACCGGCAGGTGACGGTTGCCGAGATGCCAGGCCACCCGCGCGAAGGCCTCGACCGGGCCGGGCACGCGCACCTCCATCAGCTCCTCAGAGGCGGCGACCACGCGCAGGAAGCTGCCGTCGATCAACTCCAGCCCGTCGCCGTCGTCCAGCGCCACCGCCCGCGGCAGGTCGAGCAGGAAAGCGCCGCCGGCATCGTCGGTCATCGCCATGCGGCGGCGGAAACGGTCGTCGAAGGCGAGCGTCACGGTGCCGGCCGCCTGCTCGACCGGCCAATGGCCGCGGGCATGGACTCGGGTGGCGCGGCGGGTGGGATCGGTCATCAGCTAAGCCGTTCGAAGGGGGTCGGGTGGCCGAAGAAGCGGCCGGCCAGTTCGCTGACCAGCGCCGCATTCCCGGTGGTGAAGAATTTCAGTCCCCGTTCAGCCGGATCGGGCCGGTATTCCGGGTGGCGGTCGAGATACTGCTCCAGCGAGCGGGCGGTCAGCGTCGGCTGGCACAGCACCTCCACCCCCGGCGGCAGCGCGCGGGCGAACAGGTGGCGCACCAGCGGATAATGGGTGCAGCCCAGCACCACGGTGTCCAGCGGCTGGCTGCCCATCTTGTCCAGCAGGACGCGGACATAGCCGGCGACCGCCGGTTCGATCTCCTCGTCCGACGCACCGCGCTCGATCAGCGGCACGAGGTCGGGACAGGCCTGCTGCACCACCCGCACGGAGGGGGCGCGCTTGCCGATCTCCCGCGGGAAGGATCCCGAATTGACCGTCGCCGCAGTGGCGAAAATGCCGACGCTGCGCGGCTCGGCGAGGTGGTCGGGCGGAACGGTGTCGATCATCCACGGCACGCGGGTGATCGCTTCCACCATCGGCACCAGCACGCCCAGCACGTTGCGGCCGGGATGGGCCGACGGCAGCCATTCCTGCTGCAAACGGCGCAGCGCGACCGCTGCGGCGGTGTTGCAGGCGATGACGACCAGCCGGCAGCCCTGGGCGAACAGCCGGTCCATCCCGGCGATGGTCAGCCGGTAGATGTCGTCCTCGCTACGCGGGCCGTAGGGAGCGGCGGCGTGGTCGCCGAGATAGACAAAGGGCCGGTCGGGTGCCGCATCCACCAGGGCGCGCAGCACCGTCAACCCGCCATGTCCTGAGTCGAATACACCGATCACGAATAGACCCTGCAGAAAACTCCTTCTCCCCCCTGGGGAGAAGGTTGGGATGAGGGGGTTCGGCGCAGCCGAAGACAGCCCACGCCACATACCCCCACCCTAACCCTCCCCCGCTGGGCGGGGGAGGGGAAGAAAAAACGCCTCAGAACAGGAAATACCGCTGCGCCATCGGCAGGACGTCCGCCGGTTCGCAGGTCAGCAGTTGTCCGTCCGCCCGCACCTCGTAGGTTTCCGAGTCCACCTCGATGTGCGGAGTGGCGTCGTTGTGGATCATGTCCTTCTTGCCGACGGTGCGGGTGCCCTGGACGGCGATCAGTTCACGGTGCAGGCCAAGCTGGCGGCCGACCTCGAGTTCCAGCGCCTTGGCGCTGACGAAGGTGACGCTGCTGGCCTGGAGCGAGCGGCCGAAGGCGCCGAACATCGGGCGGTAATGCACCGGCTGCGGCGTCGGGATCGAAGCATTGGGATCGCCCATCAGCGCGGCGGCGATGGTGCCGCACTTGATCACCATGTCCGGCTTCACCCCGAAAAAGGCTGGCGACCACACCACCAGATCGGCGAGCTTGCCGACCTCGACCGAGCCGACGACATGGCCGATGCCGTGCGACAGTGCCGGGTTGATGGTGTATTTGGCGATGTAGCGCTTCACCCGGAAATTGTCGTTGTCGCCAGTCTCCTGCGGCAGCCGGCCGCGCTGGAGCTTCATCTTGTGGGCGGTCTGCCAGGTGCGGATCACCACCTCGCCCAGCCGGCCCATCGCCTGGCTGTCGGACGAGATCATGGAGAAGACGCCCAGGTCGTGCAGGATGTCTTCCGCCGCGATGGTCTCGCGCCGGATGCGGCTCTCGGCGAAGGCGACGTCCTCCGGAATGCGCGGGCTGAGGTGGTGACACACCATTAGCATGTCCAGATGCTCGTCCACCGTGTTGATGGTGAAGGGCCGCGTCGGGTTGGTCGAGCTGGGCAGCACGTTGGCGAGGCTGGCCACCCGGATGATGTCCGGCGCATGGCCGCCGCCCGCCCCTTCGGTGTGGAAGGTGTGGATGGTGCGGCCCTTGAACGCCGCGATGGTATCCTCGACAAAGCCCGATTCGTTCAGCGTGTCGGTGTGGATCGCCACCTGGACGTCCAACTGGTCGGCCACCGTCAGGCAGGTGTCGATGGCGTCGGGCGTGGTGCCCCAATCCTCGTGCAGCTTCAGGCCGCAGGCGCCGGCGGCGATCTGCTCCAGCAGTGCATCGGGGCGGCTGGTGTTGCCCTTGCCGAAGAAGCCCAGATTGATCGGCAGCCCTTCGGCGGCCTGGAGCATCCGCTCCATATGCCACGGACCCGGCGTGCAGGTGGTGGCGGAGGTGCCGGCGGCCGGGCCGGTGCCGCCGCCCAGCATGGTGGTGACGCCGCTGTTCAGCGCCTCGTCCACCTGCTGCGGGCAGATGAAATGGATGTGGGCGTCGATGCCGCCGGCGGTGACGATCTTGCCCTCGCCCGCGATCACCTCGGTGCCCGGACCGATGATGATGTCGACGCCGGGCTGGATGTCGGGGTTGCCGGCCTTGCCGATGGCGGCGATCCGCCCGCCGCTGATGCCGATGTCGGCCTTGACGATGCCCCAATGGTCGATGATCAGGGCGTTGGTGATGACGGTGTCGACCGCCCCCTGGTGGCGCGAGCGCTGGCTTTGCCCCATGCCGTCGCGGATCACCTTGCCGCCGCCGAACTTCACCTCCTCGCCATAGACGGTGTGGTCGCGTTCGACCTCCACGATCAGGTCGGTGTCGGCCAGCCGGATGCGGTCGCCGGTGGTCGGGCCGTAGAGGGCCGCGTACTCGGCCCGGTCGATGCGATGCGCCATTGTCGTTCGCCCTTCCCTGTCGGCCCGTCAGAGGGCGCCGTTGACCATGCGGTTGAAGCCGATCACCACCCGGTCGCCGCCATAGGCGACCAGCGTCACGCGCCGGGTCTGGCCGGGCTCGAAACGCACCGCCGTCCCGGCCGGAATGTCGAGCCGGAAGCCTCTAGCCTTCTCGCGGTCGAAGGTCAGCGCGCTGTTGGTCTCGTAGAAATGGAAGTGCGAGCCGACCTGGATCGGCCGGTCGCCGGCGTTGGCGACGTCGAGTTCGACGGTGTCGCGGCCATCGTTCAGCACGATCTCGCCGGCCGCCGGAAAGATTTCACCGGGTTTCATCTGGCTGTCCCCCTCAACGGATCGGCTGGTGGACGGTGACGAGCTTGGTGCCGTCAGGGAAGGTTGCTTCAACCTGGATGTCATGGATCATGTCGGCCACGCCGTCCATCACCTGATCGCGGGTCAGCACGGTGGCGCCGTCGCGCATCAGCTCGGCCACCGTGCGGCCGTCGCGCGCTCCCTCCACCACATAGTCGGTGATGAGGGCGACCGCCTCCGGATGGTTCAGCTTGACTCCGCGTTCCAGCCGCCGCCGCGCCACCATCGCCGCCATCGCGACGAGCAGCTTGTCCTTCTCGCGCCCTGTCAGGTTCATCGGGGGATTGCCCTTTCGCCACCCTGTTCGTTGCCGGCGATTATGCCACGCCGATGCGGCGCGCCAAGTGCGTCGTATGACGTAGGGGGTTGAAAGTGCTGGCCGTCAATAGCGGGGAATGTTCGTTCGCGCGCCGTTCAGCAGACAATGGGCATGGAGCGTGCAGCACAACCATTCCAGGTTCGCCGGTGCTTCCTTCAACAGGCAATATTCAATATCGTCCTGCAGAAGGCCGTCCACGCGCGACGGGTCGATGGCGAGCAGGCCCACGATCACTGCGTTCATCATGGTTGCCATGACCAACCGCCGGGAGTCGACGGGCGCATCGGCCGGAAAGCGGAACAGAAACTCCGCCGGCACCTTGGACAGCAGCCAAACATAAAGGGCTGCAACCTTGTGGTTGGCCAGCAGGTTCTCGCCCATGCCGTGGCGCACCACGAACTGGTCGCGCAAAGCACCATAATCCTCAACCAATTGGTCGAGGTGCAGGCTTTCGGTCAGGAAAACAGGACGAAGATCGTCCGGCAATGCCATGACGGCGGCGCGACCGCACTCACCAAGAAACTGTCGCCGCTTGAGAAACAGGGTCGATAATCGGTCGCTCATCCCTTCGCGGATCCCTGCGCGATGCGCGCAGCCATCCGCCTCGACCGCTCAGCCAGAAATGCGCTGGACGCCTCCAGATGCCGAACCGCAGCGTCGTAATCGAGCACCTCACTGCCGTTGCCCATGCGAACGCCGTCCAGCCCATCCGTATCCGGCAGGGGTTCGTAGTTCTTGCGGTAGGAGTCCATTGTTAAGAGTCCCGACATCCGGTGCGCAGCGCACCCATCCTTGACAGAGTACCACAATCGCGGAAAAACGCGATCTTCCAGCAGAAAATTCCCTCAAACCTCCCAAAGCCGCGGCAAGCGGGTGGGCAGGCCGGCGACCTCACTGCGAAGGCCGGACCACAGCGCAGCGTAGGCGCGGCGCACCGAACCGGCATCGCCGCCGAGGATGCGGACGATCAGCAGGCCGTCCAGCGCGGTGGCGCCGATGCGGGCGCCCTCCACGGGCTCCGCCAAGGCGCGGACGGCGTCGAGATGGCGGGCAGCGTCGGGGGCCGCGTGCAGCAGGGTGGCGCAGGCCGCTGCTCCGCCGAAGCCGGCTGGGTGGGCCAAGGCCTCGGCGATGTCGTCGTCCAGGTGCAGGGCGTCGGCCCAGATCAGTCGGCCGCCGCAGGCGACCTCCCACGCGTCGCGGATCAGGCCGCGGGTGACGGTCTCGCCGAAGGCGGCGCGGCCGAAGACCAGCATCTCGCCGGCGATCACGCGGCCATTGCCCGACAGGTCGATGCGGGTCAGGCGGCGCAGGCGGGAGCCTTCGAAGACGATCGCCTCCTGCGGCATCCATTCCAGCCAAGCGCCGTCCTCCACCGACAAAGCGGTGTCGATGCGGCAGTCGGCACCGGTTGAGCGGTAGACCTTCTCGGCCGCCTGGGTGGTGACCAGCGCCCTGGCGCCCGGCCCGACCGACAGAGCGATGTCCATGCGGTCGCCGCCGACCATCCCGCCCGACGTGGTGGCAAGCACCGCGATGGGAAGGTCATCGCGGCGCGGCGTCGGCATCAGCACCCGCAGCGGGTCGTGGTGGTAGAGCGTCGCCAGCCGGGTCTCGCCGTGGCGATGCTCGAACCGGACGGTCGCCGCGCCATGGACGGCGACCTTCTTTTCCTCACGCACCGAGCCTTCCGGCCTGTCGGCCACCGCCACCTGAACCAAGCGCCCGCTCCCCGACTGCCAACTGGAATCTGCGGGCGCCAGTCTGCCGGAAGCGGAGCCGTTCAGGCAATGCGGACGAAACGGCTCCGCTCAGCCTTCGCCGTTGAAGCAGCCGTTGCGGGCGGCGACCACCGCCACCTGGGTGCGGTTGCGCACGCCCAGCTTTTGCATGATCGCCCGCACATGCACCTTCACCGTGCCCTCCAGCACGCCCAGACCGCGGGCGATCTCCTTGTTGGAGTGGCCGGCCAGCAGCAGTTCGAAGACGTCGCGCTGGCGGTCGGTCAGGCGGTCGAGGATGTCGTCGTTCCCGCGCGGCCCTTCGGCCAGCGCGCCGTTCAGCACTGCGCGCGGCAACGGCAGGAAGATGTCGCCGCTGAGCGCCAGCGAGATGGCATGCTCCAGCACCTCCGGCGGGCTGGTCTTCAGCACATAGCCGCGGGCCCCCATGCGGACGCTGTCGACGATGTCGGCAACCTCGTCGGAGTTGGTGAGGATCAGGACCGGCACGTCGCCCAGCGTCTCCTTCAGCCGGCGCAGCCCGGCGATGGCGCCGCCGCCGGCATCCTCGCCGTCCCCGCGCGGCGGGCCTGGGTCGTAGAGAACCAGAGCCAGCTCGGGAGTCTGGCGGCCAATGTTCAGCGCTTCATCCAACGACCCGGCCTCCAGCACGCGCGTCCCAGGGCAGATTTCGCCGATGGACAGCGCGAAGCCATGGCGCACCATCGGCTGCTCGTCGACCACCAGAAAAATCCGCGTGGGATTGCCCGCGCTACGCGAACCATCGCGCGCTTGAAGCTCGAACTCCATCGTGTCCCCTTATTCTCAGCGGACCGCTCCTCAGTAGGGCCAAGAACACCAAAAAGCCCCAACGGAAAAGCGGTTCATTCGCGCCGCTCTTTGGCGCAGCTACCCCTAAATATCGAATGAACGGATCTGCGTTCAATTTCCGGCCAAATCTGATCTATTGCCTGTGACTTTCCTGTTCTCACCTTGCGCCGTTGGTTAATGAACCGTATAAATCATCCCGGCATGAAGCGTAAAGCCCGCTGTTCCGAACAATATTGTTCTAATTTTCTATGTTCGGAGTCTGCGTGGGCCGGATCAACCGGTCCGGTCCTTGGCCTGATCCTTCAGGCGCGGACAAAAAGGGGGGATCGCCGCCGCCCGGTGATAAGGGCGGCCCAGCGGAGGATGAACAATGACGACATGGAATGTGATGCTGGTCGACCACGACCGGCTGTTTTCTGCGGCCTTGGCAACGTTGATCGGCGGCGGCCCCTTCCGGGTCAGCGCCCACGCGGCCAGCGCCGACGACGCGCTCGACCTCATTGCCGACGGCGAGGAACCCGACCTGATCGTGCTGGCGCTCCAGGACGGCATGCCTGAGGAAATCGCCGGCATCCGGCGCCTGCGCGACGGCACATCGGCCCGGATCGCGGTGCTGGCCGACACCATCGCCGACCGCAGCCTGTCCCAGTCGCTGAAGGCCGGCGCCGACGCCTATCTGAACAAGAGCATGTCGAGCGAGAGCCTGCTGCGCTCGCTGCGTCTGGTGATGCTGGGCGAGGTGGTCTATCCGACCCACGTCGCCGGCCTGCTGATGGCCGCCGCCAACGAGCGCCCGCAGCACAGCCCGACCCCGATCTCCATGCCGCCCAGCGGTGACCTGTCGAAGCGCGAGGTGCAGATCCTGCGCTGCCTGCTGGCCGGCCAGTCGAACAAGGCCATCGCGCGCAACCTGCACATCACGGAATCGACCGTGAAGATGCATTTCAAGAACGTGATGCGGAAGATCAACGCGCAGAACCGCACGCAGGCGGCGGTGTGGGCGATCCAGAACGGGCTGTCACCGCTGGTGACGGCGTAGGTCTCCAAGTCACGGCAGGGGTGCCCCCTCCCTTCCCATGCTTTCGCATGGGCCCCTTCCCTCCCCCGCCTTCGGCAGGAGAGGGAGTTGATCGCATGACAGTATAAGTCCCCTCTCCCGCAAAGCGGGGGAGGGTTAGGGAGGGGGCAATAGCGTCGCCCTACTCCGCCGCGTGGCGATGGCCGGCGTGGCGGCCTTCGCAGAACTCCTCGATCATCTTGCGGCAGAAGGCCGGAATGTCGTCGGGCTTGCGCGAGGTGACCAGACCATGGTCGGTCACCACCTGCTCGTCGACCCAGGTCGCGCCCGCGTTGCGCAGGTCGGTCTGCAGCGACGGCCAGGAGGTCATGCGCTTGCCGCGCACGCCGCCGGCGTCGATCAACGTCCAGGGGCCGTGACAAATTGCGGCGATGGGACGATCCGAAGTCACGAAGCTCTTCACGAACTCGATCGCCTTCGGCTCCAGCCGCAGGCTGTCCGGATTCATCACGCCGCCCGGCAGCATCAGCGCGTCGTAGCGGCCGGCATCGGCTTGGTCGAGCGTCACATCGACATCGACCTTGTCGCCGCGGTCATGGTGGTTCCAGCCTTGAATCTGGCCGCTTTTCGGGGCGACCACGTGCACGATGGCACCGGCGTCGCGCAGGGCCTTCACAGGCTCGGTCAGTTCCACCTGTTCGAAGCCGTCGGTGGCGAGAACGGCCACGGTCTTTCCGTTAAGGTTCTGAGCCATGGAGGGGCCTCCTTCGCTGTTGGTCATGCCGCAGCAACCGGATTACCCCTGCATCGTTCCCTGGGAACTGTCCCGCAATTCCCATGTTGATTGTGACATACGAGACACACATCAGCGAAGGGAGCCCAAATCATGAGGTTCCAGACCCTGTTGGCCGGCCTTGCGCTGGCAGCGACCCTGCCATTCGCCCACATCGAGTCGGTCCAAGCGGCCGATCCGCGTGCCGGCGACGATCTTGTCGGGCTCGAAGTGACCGGTCTGCTCGGCGAAGAGTTGGGCCAGATCGTTTCCGTTTCGCCCGGCGCCGACGGCAAGGACACCAGCATCCTGGTCGAGGCCAGCGGCATGCTGGATGTCGGCCACCGCTTCTTCACCATCTCCCGCTCGCAACTGTCGCCGGGCGAGGACGTGGACACCGTCACCTACAAGAAGACGGCGAAGGACGTGATCCGCCGTATTCACAACGACACCCAGGTCGCGGAGCGCTGAACCGGCGCCCCGCGCGCCGTCCAGCCGCTCAGGCCGGTTCGTCTCGGGCCAGTTCGTCTCAGGCCGGTTCGTCTCAGGCCGGTTCGTCGGGGTGGCAGGGTTTGCAGCCGGTGGGCCAGGGCTCGCCCAGATCCTCCACCACCATACGCCAGGACTCCCCGTCCAGGCGGACGCAGCCGCCGCCAGCGAAATGCAGAGCGATTCCGCCCTCCATCGTCTCCATCGACAGCAACTCCAGGATCCGGCCGCGGTCCTTCAGATCGAAGCCGCGCAGCTTGGCGCCGGTCACCCCATCCACCCGCACGCCGCAATGGACCCGCTCGTAGGGGGCCAGATCGTCGTCGTCGGCGGCGGGGCCGGGACGCGGGCGGTCGGCGGCTTCCCAGCGGAAGCGGTTGACGACCATGACAAACCGCTTGTCGTCGGGCTGGAAGCACATGTCGCCGACCGGCAGGATGGCGTCCTGCAGGCAGGCGGAGACGACCTTCAGGTCCTCCTCGTCTTCGGCGCGCAGGCGGATCGGGGTCATGGCTGAGGCCGTCATGGTCGTGGGCACCTCTCGGGAATGGCCAACCTTATCGGGATGGCGGAGGGGCGCCCCCGCCGCTTACTCGTCGCCGCCGTGGATGCGTTCGATCTCCGCACCGCAGGCGGCCAGCTTCTCCTCCACCCGCTCATAACCGCGGTCGAGGTGGTAGACGCGGTTGACCATCGTCTCCCCCTCCGCCGCCAGCCCGGCGAGCACCAGCGACACCGAAGCGCGCAGGTCCGTCGCCATCACGGGCGCACCGGTCAGCCGCTCCACACCGCGCACCAGGGCCGACGAGCCGTGGACCGTGATCCGCGCGCCCATGCGGGTCAGCTCCGGCGCGTGCATGAAGCGGTTCTCGAAGATCGTTTCCGTGATCATCGCCGCGCCCTTCGCCGTGCACATCAGGGCCATCATCTGGGCCTGAAGGTCGGTGGGAAAGCCCGGGAACGGCTCGGTCATCACATCGACGCCGTGCAGTTCGCCGTTCGCGCGCGACACGCGGATCCCGTTCTCGATCTCCTCGAAGGCGACGCCGGCCGGAGCCAGCGCCTTGACCGCCGCTTTGATCAAATCGAGACGGGTGTTCATGATGTCAAGACGGCCGCCGGTGATCGCCGCGGCCATGGCGTAGGTGCCGGTCTCGATGCGGTCGGCCACCACCATGTGGCGGGCGGCATGCAGCCGGTCGACACCCTCGATCACCAGCCGGTCGGTGCCGATGCCGGTGATCTTCGCCCCCATCTTGACCAGGCATTCGGCGAGGTCGGTCACTTCCGGCTCGCGCGCGGCATTCACCAGGATGGTGGTGCCCTTGGCCAGGGTGGCGGCCATCAGCAGGTTCTCGGTCGCGCCGACCGACACCTTGGGGAAGACGTATTCCGCACCGCGCAGGCCGCCGGCCGGAGCCTTGGCGACGATATAGCCCGCCTCGATCCGGATGTCGGCGCCCATCGCCTCCAGCCCCTTGATGTGCAGGTCCACCGGACGCGCGCCGATGGCGCAGCCGCCGGGCAGCGACACCTTGGCCTCGCCGCAGCGGGCCAGCAACGGCCCCAGCACCAGCACGCTGGCGCGCATCTTGCGCACCAGATCGTAGGGAGCGGTGGTGTTGGTGACGTCCCGCGCGGTGAAGTCCACGGCGCGTCCGGCGCAATCGCCGCCGGCACCGGCCATGTGGATCGCCACGCCATGCTGCAACAGCAGATTGCACAGCGTGTTGATGTCGGCCAGGATCGGCAGGTTGGTCAGCGTCAGCGTCTCGTCGGTGAGAAGCGACGCCGTCATCAGCGGCAGGGCGGCGTTCTTGGCGCCACCAACGGTGATGGAGCCGTTCAGCGGGCGGCCGCCGCGGATGCGGATCTTGTCCATGGACCTGTTTCTTTCGCAGATACGCTTTTGAGGAGCGATCAGATAGGAGTGCTCAGAGCCGGGGCAGCGTGACGCCCTTCTGCCCCATGTATTTGCCGGACTTGTCGGCGTAGGACACCTCGCACACGCTGTCGCCCTTCAGGAACAGGAACTGGCACAGCCCCTCGTTCGCGTAGACCTTGGCGGGCAGCGGGGTGGTGTTGGAGATCTCCAGCGTGACGTGGCCTTCCCACTCCGGCTCCAGCGGGGTGACGTTCACGATCAGGCCGCAGCGGGCATAGGTGCTCTTGCCCAGGCAGATGACCAGAACGTCGCGCGGGATGCGGAAATATTCCACCGTGCGGGCCAGCGCGAAGCTGTTCGGCGGGATGATGCAGACGTCGGTCTTGCGGTCGACGAAGCTCGAATCGTCGAAGCGCTTCGGATCGACGATGGCGTTGTCGACGTTGGTGAAGATCTTGAACTCGTCGGCGACCCGGGCGTCGTAGCCGTAGGACGACACGCCGTAGGAAATCACGCCTTCGCGCTTCTGGGTCTCGACGAAGGGCTCGATCATGCCCTTGGTCTCGGCCATCTCGCGGATCCAGCTGTCCGGCATGATGCCCATCGCGGGGGTACTCCTTGGCGTATCGATTGGGTGGAGGGGTCGTGAGGCTGGTTTGTAGCCGAGCGCGCGGCGAGGCTCAAGAAAAGCCGGGCCGCTTGTGGTGCATGGACGGTTCTTTATCACGGCGCTGGTCTTTGGCACCGCAAGGGCTAAGCTTCGCCCCATGACACAGAGCTTTACCCTGTCCGTGACGGACACCCCCGCCCCGGCCGACCTGGCCGGAGTCTTCGATGGCCTGCGCGCCTACAACGAGGCGTCGCTCGGCCGCGCTTACGACCGCCGTGATTTGGTTGTGGCCGCCCGCGATGCGGACGGCACGCTGAAGGGCGGGCTGGTCGGCTACACCCTCTGGGACTGGCTGTATGTCGACCTGCTCTGGGTCGACGACTCCACCCGCGGCAGCGGCCTCGGCGGCCGATTGCTGGCCGCGGCGGAGGCCGAGGCGAAGACCCGCGGCTGCCGCTGGTCGCGGCTCTACACCTACGACTTCCAGGCGCCGGGCTTCTACCCGAAGCAGGGCTACGAGGTGTGGGCGGAGATGGAGGGCTATCCGCCGGGACACAAGCAGATCTGGTTCAGGAAGGAATTGGTTTAGGGCTTGTCGCGGCCTGATGGCCGCTCGCCCCCTCCCCAACCCTCCCCCGCCTTCGGCAGGAGAGGGTGCCTTATGCGAAGCGGAGGCAGTCCCCTCTCCCGCGTTAGCGGGGGAGGGTTAGGGAGGGGGCATCAGCGCCTAACGCCCCACTCACTCCCCTCGCTGCCGCGCCTGCTCCTTGCGCTTGCGCAAGTTCTCGCGCAGGCGGGCGGCAAGCCGCTCATCACGGTCTTTCACCGCCGGCTTCGGCTTCGCCGGGGCCGGCGGGGTGCTCATCGTCTCGGCGGTGTCGTCCATCGGCGCGGCTCCGCCCAGGGGATCAGTGGTCGGAATGATGCAGAATCTGGTCGCGCAGGCCGGTGTCGTACTCGACGCCGGTGGCGGTCAGGATCGCGGCGCCGGGGGTGCGCTTCACGATGCCCTTGCGCTCCAGAATGGTCCAGACCGCATCGTTCTGCAGGCCGGTGGCGTCCTTGGCGGCGACCACGGCATGGCCGAGATGGAAGTGGTTGCCGTGCGCGTGCGGCAGGGAGGTGATCTGGAAGCCACCCTCCTCATCCTCGGCCGGAGCGTTCTCCAGACGGGCGATCTCCTGCAGAAGGGTCAGGGTGCGCAGCTGCAGCGGGTTCAGGTTCAGCGGATTCTTCTTCGGGGGCATCGATGGTCCCATCGGTCCTGGTGTGTCGCGGTCGCGCAGTAGACCGGCAGGTCGGATCGGCTGTCAAGCGTGCGAACCGGTCACAAGAGGCTCATGGATGGAGGCTGGCGCCCCGCCCGCCGCTGGGGCATAAGACCGTCGGACCATCGTCATATCAAGGTGTCGGACCATGACCATCCTCGTCACCGGGGCCGCCGGCTTCATCGGATCGCATGTCGCGGCGGCTCTGCTGGACCGCGGGGAGAGCGTGCTCGGCCTCGACAACCTGAACGACTATTACGCGGTGGCGCTGAAGGAGGCGCGGCTGGCCCGGCTGACCGGCCGGCCCGGCTTCCGCTTCATCAGGGCCGACATCTCCGACCGTGCGACGGTGGAGGGGCTGTGGCCGCAGTTCGGCGACGTCACGGGCGTGATCCATCTGGCGGCGCAGCCGGGCGTGCGCTATTCGATCGAGAACCCATATGCCTATGTCGACGCCAATGTCACCGGTCAGGTAACTCTGCTGGAGGCGGCGCGGCGCATGCCGGGGCTGAAGCATTTCGTCTACGCCTCGACTTCTTCGGTCTACGGCGCCAACCGCAAGATGCCGTTCTCGGTGGAGGACCGCGTGGACAGCCCGGTGTCGGTCTATGCCGCCACCAAGAAGGCGGCGGAGATGCTGGCCTTCACCTACAGCCATCTCTACCAGATGCCGTCGACCGGCCTGCGCTTCTTCACCGTCTATGGTCCGTGGAGCCGGCCGGACATGGCGACCTGGCTGTTCGCCGACGCCATCACCGCCGGCCGGCCGATCCGCGTCTTCAACGGCGGCAAGATGAAGCGCGACTTCACCTATATCGACGACATCGTCGCCGGCGTGCTGGCCGCCCTCGACCGCCCGGCCCCGGTGGATGCCGAGACTGGCGCCCCGCACCGCGTCTTCAATCTCGGCAACAACCGGTGCGAGGAGTTGATGCGCTTCATCACCGTGCTGGAGCAGGCTTTCGGCCGCGAGGCGGTAAAGGTGATGGAGCCGATGCAGGCCGGCGACGTGCAGGAGACTGCCGCCGACATCGAACTGAGCCGCCAAGTGCTGGGCTTCGAACCGAAGACCCCGATCGAGATCGGCCTGCCCCGCTTCGTGGAGTGGTACAAGGGCTATCACCAGATCTGAGCCTTCCCCTTTCCTCCACCGTCCGAGCCACCATGACCTCCACCGCCTATTCGTCCGCGCTGATCGGTGTCTTCGTGCTGTGTCTGGCCTTCGGCTGGTACCTGTCGACGCGGGTGCTGCGCTATCTGCTCGCCAGCAGCATCATGGACATCCCGAACGAGCGGTCGAGCCATCAGGCCCCCACCCCGCGCGGCGGCGGCTGGGCGGTGATGCTGACGGTGGTGCCGGTTTTCGCCATCGCCGGGATCGCTTTCGACCGGCCGCTGGAAGCCGGGGCGGTGCTGCTGGGCACGCTGGCGCTGATGGGGGTGTCGTGGATGGACGACCGGCGCACCCTGTCGCCGCTGCTGCGGCTGGCGGTGCAGGCGCTGGCGGTGGCGTTCGGGCTGCTGGCGCTGCCGTCCGACCAGCTTGTGTGGCAGGGCTGGCTGCCCTGGGGGCTGGACCGGGCGGCGACGGCTTTCCTGTGGCTGTGGTTCGTCAACCTCTACAATTTCATGGACGGGATCGACGGGCTGGCCGGCAGCGAAACCATCCTGATCGGCGGCGGCGTGGCGCTGGTGTCGCTGGTGATGGGCGATTTCGGGCTGACAGGGGTCGCCGGGGCGGCGCTGGCCGGGGCGGCGGCGGGGTTCCTGACCCACAACTGGCGGCCGGCCCGCATGTTCATGGGCGATGTCGGCAGCATCCCGCTCGGCCACATCCTGGCCTTCCTGCTGGCCTCGCTGGCGGCGCGCGGCGATTGGGCGGCGGCGCTGATCCTCCCCGCCTATTACCTGACCGACGCCACCATCACCCTGCTGCGCCGGCTGCTGCGCGGCGAGAAGATCTGGCAGGCCCACCGCGAGCATTTCTATCAGAAGGCCGCCAAGGGTGCCGGCCGGCATGACCGGGTGGTGCTGACCATCATCGGCTATAGCCTCGTTCTCGTCGTGGCTGCGCTGGCTGCCGGGACCTACGGCGCCTGGACGCTGGCGCCGGGCGCGGTCACCGTCGCGCTGCTGCTGGCAACACTGACGCGCATGTCGAAGGCCTGATCGCGATGATCAACGATTTCCTCGACCTGTCGGTCGTCCTCTACCACCCGGACCCGGACCTATTGGCCCGCTCGCTCGACACCATCGGTGCCGCCGCGGACCGGCTGGCCGAGGGAGCCGGGGTGCGGGCCCGGCTGTGGATCATCGACAATGGCGCACCGGAGGGCAGCGACGCGGCGTCGAACTCGTTCCGGCCGATGTTGGACCGCTATGCCGAGGCCGGTCGTCCGCCGGTGACGCTGGTTGCCGGGCATGGCAATGTCGGCTACGGCGCCGGGCACAATCTGGCGATCCGGCAAGGTGATGCGCCCTATCACCTGATCCTGAACTACGACATCCTGCTGGAGCCGGACGCTCTGCTGGCCGGCTGGCGCTATATGGAAGCGCACCCGCGCACGGTGTTGCTGACGCCCAAGGTGTTCGGCCCGTCGGGAGAGCAGGAGTTCCTGTGCAAGCGCCGGCCGACCGTGCTGGATTTGGGCCTGCGCGCTTTCGCTCCGGCCTCAGTCAAGCGGATGTTCGCAAAGCGGCTCGACCGCTACGAGATGCGCGACATCACGGGCGACAGCGTCGTCACCGGGCTGGAGCAGGTCAGCGGCGCCTTCATGCTGTTCCGGCGCGACGCGCTGACCCGGCTGGGCGGCTTCGACGACGGGTACTTCCTGTATTTCGAGGATTTCGACCTGTCGCGCCGGGCAATGGCGCTGGGTGAGATCGCCTATGTGCCGGACGTGCGCATGGTGCATTTCGGCGGTAAGGCGGCGCGCAAGGGCAGCGCGCACATCCGCATGTTCGCCCGGTCCGCCCTACGCTTTTTCAATACCCACGGATGGCGGCTGGTCTGAGCTGTGCGACTTCCGCAGCCCCGGCCGGCCGCGGGTCTTCAGCAGCAGCGGGTTCCAGGCAATCATGCGGGCGACCTGCCCCAGCGTCGCCTTGCGGTCGCGCTGGATGACGCGGCGCTTGGTGATCATGCGCGGCAGCCCGCACAGTGCGTCGCGGATGCCGCGGCCGATGGCGCCGGTGCGCCCGCTGCCCAGGCTGCGGACCACCAGATAGACCACCAGCAACGCATGGCCGGCGAAGGCCAGCGGCAGCAGCGGCAGCGGCATGTTCTTCACCATCGTCCACACCAGATTGCGGACGCCGTGATACTGGGCGAAGGTGCCGTACTGCTTGGACACGCCGCTGCTGACATGCTCCACCACCGCGTCGCCGACCTGCACGGCCGGACCGCCGCCGAGGCGGATGCGGAAGCCGAGGTCGACATCTTCGCAGTAGCAGAAGAAATCCTCGTCGAAGCCGCCGACCGCCTCGAAATAGTCGCGCCGGTACATCGCGGCGGCGGCGCAGGGCGAGAAGACTTCACCGCTGTAATAGGGCGGCTTCAGCATGCGGCGGTAATTGACCCGCCAGGCGAAGCCGAAAATGGAATACTGATCGCCCTCGCCATCGATCATGCGGGGGTCGTGCGAGAACAGCTGGGTCGAGCCGAACATCGCCACGTCGGGCTGCGCATGGGCGGCGGCCTGCAGCCGCTCCATCCAGTCGCGGCGCGGGAAGGCGTCGGGGTTCAGCGTGACGATCCAGGGGACGGTGGCGCCGGCGGCACCGATGTTGTTGGCCTTGGCGAAACCGACATTGCTGTCCAGCCGGACCATGCGGAATCGCGGATCGGCGGGCAAGGCGATCCCGTCGACATCCTTCGACGCATTGTCGACGATCACCACCTCGAAGGCGGGGTCGGTCTGGTCGAGCAGACAGCCAATGACGCGATTGACGAATTCGGCGCAGTTAAAGCTGACGATGATGATCCGGCTGTGCCGATCATTTGCACCGTCCACAATGTGTGACATGTCTTGGTAGCGTCCTTATTCACGCGTCCCTATTCAGCTTATAGCCATTCCCACCACCAACCGAAAGCCGGAAAAGGGTTCTGGGACTTTGCGCCGTGGCGTCACCCGGCCAAACCGGATACTAAGGCATGGTTCAGTCCACGATACGATACCAGCACGGACATTCCCGCCCATGCGCGTTCTCCTGACCGGCGCCACCGGCTTCGTCGGCCGCCACACCGTCCCGCTGCTGGTTGCCCGCGGACACCATGTGCGCGCCGCCCTGCGCAGCGCCAAGGAAGGGCCGTGGGAACCGGCGGTGGTCGGCGACATCGGCCCCGACACCGACTGGACCGCGGCGCTGGACGGTGTCGATGCGGTGATCCACATGGCGGCCCGCGTCCATGTGATGCGCGACAAGGCCGCCGACCCGCTGGCCGAATTCCGCCGCGTCAACACCACCGGCACCGTCCGCTTGGCGGAGCAGGCGGCGGCGGCCGGCGTGAAGCGCTTCGTCTTCCTCAGCAGCATCAAGGCGATGGTGGACGAAAGCCGCCCCACCCCGCTGGACGCCGCGACGCCGCCCGACCCGCACAGCCCCTACGGCATCTCGAAGCTGGAGGCCGAACGGGCGCTGGCCACGATCTCCGCCCGCACCGGCATGGAAGTGGCGGGGGT
>NZ_LGQY01000132.1:0-40052 GCF_003116065.1 Azospirillum sp. TSO5
CGGGCTTCGCCCGCCCTCCGGTCGGCCCCACACTTCACCTTCAATGACGCTGGCACTTCACGTTCATTGTCGCGCTCCAGTGGGGAGTCCCGATCAAGCTTTACGGGACTTCTTCTCGTCGATGCCGCTGGTGCCCTCGCGCTGGGCGAGCTTGCTCCAGACCTCCGCCGGATCCAGTCCGAGGTCGGCCCACAGCACCAGCAGGTGATAGAGCAGGTCGGCGGATTCCGCGGCCAGCGCCGCCTTGTCGCCCCGCACGGCCTCGAGGATCGCCTCCACCGCCTCCTCGCCCACCTTCTGGGCGATCTTGGCGGTGCCGCGGCTGTAGAGCTTCGCGGTGTAGGAGGTCTCCGGATCCGCCCCCTTGCGGGCCAACACGGTGGTGAACAGCCGGTCGAGCACCTCGGCGGACAGAGGGGCCGACGGCAGGGCCGCCGCCTTTTCGGCCGCCTTCTCTACTGCCTTCTTGTCACCCATTGGCTTTCTCCGCGGCAGCCGTCTCCACCACCTTGGCCGGGCGCACCGGAATGCCGGCGGCACTCAGCGCCGCCTTGGCCTGACCGATGGTGTAGGTGCCGAAATGGAAGATCGAGGCGGCGAGCACCGCGGTGGCGTGGCCCTCGCGGATGCCCTCCACCAGATGGTCGAGCGTACCGACGCCGCCGGACGCGATCACCGGAATGCGGATCGAGTCCGCCACCGTGCGCGTCAACTCCAGATCGAAGCCGCTTTTGGTGCCGTCGCGGTCCATCGAGGTCAGCAGGATTTCGCCCGCCCCCAGCGATTCCATCCGCTTGGCCCATTCCACCGCGTCGATGCCGGTGGCGTTGCGCCCGCCATGGGTGAAAACCTCCCATTTGCCGGGAGCGACCTTCTTGGCGTCGATGGCGACGACGATGCATTGGGCGCCGAACTTCTCGGCCCCCTCGCGCACGAACTCCGGACGGTGGATCGCCGCGGTGTTGATCGACACCTTGTCGGCGCCGGCCAGCAGCAGCTTGCGGATGTCGTCCACCGTGCGCACGCCGCCGCCGACGGTCAGCGGCATGAAGACCTGCTCCGCCGTCCGCCGCACCACGTCGAAGATGGTGTCGCGGTTCTCGTGGCTGGCGGTGATGTCGAGGAAGGTCAGCTCGTCGGCCCCCTCGCGGTCATAGACGCGGGCCTGTTCCACCGGATCGCCGGCATCGACCAGATCGACAAAGTTGACCCCCTTGACCACCCGGCCGTCCTTGACGTCCAGGCAGGGGATGACGCGCATCTTCAGCATCAGTCGGCGTCCTCGACGGCGGGGGCGGAGAGCAGGGCCAGCGCCTCTTTCGGATCGATCCGGCCGTCATACAGCGCACGGCCGCAGATCACGCCCTCGATCCCGGTATCCTCCTCCAACTTCAGCGCCTTCAGGTCCTCGATGGAGGAGACGCCGCCCGACGCGATCACCGGGGTGGTCAGATGGAAGGCGAGGTCGGAGGTGGACTCGACATTGACGCCGCCCATGGCGCCGTCGCGGTTGATGTCGGTGTAGATGATGGCGGCGACGCCGCAGTCCTCGAACTTCAGCGCCAGATCGAGCGCCTTGATGTCGGAGGTCTCGGCCCAGCCGGCCACCGCGACATAGCCTTCGCGCGCGTCGATGCCGACGGCGACCTTGCCGGGGAACTCGCGGCAGGCGGCCTTGACCAACTCCGGATCACGCAGCGCCACCGTGCCCAGGATGACGCGGCTGATCCCCTTCTCCAGCCACATGCCGATGGTGTTCAGATCGCGGATGCCGCCGCCGAGCTGGACCGGAATGGTCACCGACTTCAGGATGCTTTCCACCGCGGCGCCGTTCACCGGCTTGCCTTCGAAGGCGCCGTTGAGGTCGACCAGATGCAGCCATTCGAAGCCCTGGCTCTGGAACAGGCGGGCCTGTTCGCCGGGATCGGTGTTGAAGACCGTGGCCTGGCTCATCTCGCCGCGCAGCAGGCGGACGCAGGCACCGTCCTTGAGGTCGATGGCGGGATAGATGATCATCGCGGGCGTCTTCCTATGGCGTGGCTGGCGGTTGTCGGGCGTTATTCGGCGGGCGGCTGGGAATCGGGCTGAAGGTCTTTGCAGTAAAAATGTCCGGCAAGCGGCTTGCCCTGCACCAGCGCATAGAAGGGATGGGTGCCCCAGCGCTTGAAGCCGAGCGATTCGTAGAGCGTGATGGCCGCCTCCTGCGTCACCCGGACGTCCAGGTTCAGCACCTGGAAGCCGACGGCGCGCGCCTCCTCCACCACCGCCAGGGTCAGGCGGCGGGCAAGGCCGTGGCCGCGCGCCCAGGGGGCGACGAAGCTGGTGGTCAGCTGGGCGGCGTGGGCCTGCGCCTCGTTGTTGCGCGGCGGCTTGACCAACTGGGCGGATCCGGCCACCACCCCGTCGAGGCGGGCGACGAACAGCACCCGTTCCGGCACCACCAGCACGCCCTTCCAGAAGCGCTCCATCACGTCGCGCGGCGGCGGCTCGACCCAGCCGAAGCCGCCGCCGGCGCGGATGGCATCGTCGGCCGCGTCGCACAGGTCGTGCAGGTCGGCGGTCTTCAGCGCATCGACCTTGTCGATGGCGATCTCGGCCATCGCGTCAGACCTTCCAGCGCAGGAAATTGGCGATCAGCGCCAGACCGGTGGCCTGGCTCTTTTCCGGGTGGAACTGCGTGCCGACCAGATTGTCGCGCCCGACCACCGCAGCGAATGGTCCGCCGTAATCGGCGGACGCGATCAGCGTGTCGGGGTCGGCCGGCTTGAACTGGTAGGAATGGACGAAATAGGCATGCGCGCCCTCCGGCAGCCCGGCCAGGACCGGGTGCGGACGGCGGATGTTCAGCTCGTTCCAGCCCATATGCGGGATTTTCAGGGTGGGATCGGCCGGTTCCAGCTTCACCACCTCGCCGCGGATCCAGCCGAGCCCCTCGGTCACGCCATATTCGCGGCCGCGTTCGGCCATCAGCTGCATGCCGACGCAGATGCCCAGGAAGGGCCGGCCGCGGCGGTGCACCACCTCCTCCAGCGCGTCGAGCATGCCGGGAACTTCCGACAGGCCGCGCTTGCAGTCGGCAAAGGCGCCGACGCCGGGCAGCACCACGCGGTCAGCATGGCGGACCGCATCGGCGTCGGAGGTGACGAGGACATTGTAGGAGGCTTCGGCTTCGCCGGCCGCGCGCTCGATCGCCTTGGCGGCGGAGCGCAGGTTGCCGGAGCCGTAATCGATCAGCGCGACCGTTTCCATGGACGTGACAAACCTTCCGATAGGACGGCGGAGGGAGACTTCAGGTCCCCGCCGTCAGAGCGATCCGCCGAGCGTGCCCTTGGTGGAGGGCACCGCATCGCGCTTGCGCGGGTCGATCTCCACCCCGGCGCGCAGCGCGCGGGCAAGCGCCTTGTAGCAGCTTTCCACGATATGATGGTTGTTCTCGCCATACAGGTTCTCGACGTGCAGCGTCACGCCGGCGGCCATGGCGAAGGCCTGGAACCACTCGCGGAACAGCTCGGTATCGAAATCGCCGATCTTGTCGCGGGTGAAGTTCACCTTCCAGATCAGGTAGGGCCGGTTGGAGAAGTCCAGCGCCACCCGCGTCAGCGTCTCGTCCATCGGGACATAGGAATGGCCATAGCGCTGGATGCCTTTGCGGTCGCCCAGCGCCTTCGCCACCGCCATGCCGATGGCGATGCCGGTGTCCTCGGTGGTGTGGTGATAGTCGATGTGCAGGTCGCCGTCGGCCAGGACCGTCAGGTCCATCAGGCTGTGGCGCGACAGCTGCTCCAGCATATGGTCGAGGAAGCCGACCCCCGTCTTGACGTCGTAGACGCCGGTGCCGTCCAGGTTCAGCGCGACCCGGATCCGGGTCTCCGTGGTGTTCCGCTCGATCGAGGCGCGGCGGCCGCCGTTGGTGGGGGTCTGGTCCATGGCGGTTTTGTAGCAGGAAGCATCCGCACGCGCCAGCATCCGGCACGAATGATGCGCGCTCTGTCCATTCCGACGATTGTCCTACATGGGTGTGCGGGGTACAGTCTTTCACATCCCCTGCGTGCATATCCGCTTATGACGACCCACCCGCGCCCATTCGCCGCAGCTTTGATTCTCCTTCTCGGCCTTTTGCCGGCCGGCTGCGGCGGCATGTCCCCGCCTCCGCCGGCCGGAAAGGCGGCGGCGCCGGTCGCCGCCGGGACCACCGCGCCCTTCCGCTTCGGCGAGCTGACCATCGGCTCGATGCGGCGCGGAATGCAGATCGGCCGCTATGTCTGGGGCATCGACTGCGCCCCGCCCTATGACGACGTCTATTGGACCAGCGGCGTCAACATGCGGCGCGGCTCCACTTTCGACGAGCGGTTCGCCGAGGTGATGACCGCCGCCGGCTTCGACGTGGTCGGCCGGCCCGGCGGTCCCGACAACCCCGATGGCAACCGCAGCCGCGCCCGCTTCACCGTGCAGGGCGACCTCCGCGACGTGCAGCTGGAGCTGTGCCACCGCACCAACTGGCTGACCGGCAGCAGCAAGGGCAGCTCCGGCACTGGCAGCGTGAAGGTGGAATGGACGGTCTATGACGCGCGCGGCGACGGGCTGGTCCACCGTGTGGTCACCACCGGCACCACCGCGCGGGAGAGCGGCGTGCCCCAGGGCGACACCATGCTGGTCGAGGAGGCCTTCGCCGCGGCGGTGGAGGCGCTCGCCGCCGATGCCGGTTTCCGTGCTCTGCTGTCCGGCGGCTCCCTGCCCTCCCCGGCCGCGCCGCCATCGACGGTGTTTCCCGTGGCGGCACCGGCCGGATCCGGCCCCATTCCGCTGACGCCGGCCGCCACGCCGGCGACGGCTCCCTCCGCTCCGGTCGCAGCCCCTGCACAGGCTGCCTCTAGCCGCCTGCTCCTGCGCGGCGGGGCCGGAGGTGGGACCGGATCTGGCCGCATCGCATCGGCGAGGATACCGGTCGGCCGGTCGCACGGGCTGGTGATCGGAGAAACCGATGTTGCCGGCGAGGTGCAGGCGGTGCTGCTGTCTCCCCTCTCCGGCTCTGACCCCACCGTCACGGTGCGGCCGGCCCGTGGCGTGGAGCTGACCGGCTGGGTGGTTGGGCGCGACGCGGCCAGCGGTTTTGCCCTGGTTCGGGTGCCTGCACGGTTGCCCGCCCTGCCCGTCCGTACCGCAACCCCGCGCATCAGCGAACCGGTGAAGGCGGTCGTCGGCGGACGCAACAAGGAAATGGGCGGCATCATCGGCGGTCTGCCGGCGGACGAGGCTCGTAGCGGCGCACTGATCCAGGCGGATCTGGGCTCGGCCGACCTGTTCACCGCGGTGACGCAAGCCGGTGATCCGCTGTTCGACGGAAGCGGCGCTCTGATCGGCGTGGCACCGGCCGCCGGCCGCTCCCCCGTCACGCCGGCCGGACTGGTGGAGTTCCTGGCGGTCGGCCCGCTGCTCGACCGGCTCGGGGCGGATCCAGTGGCCGCCGTTCAGCCTTCCGCTCCATCCAAACCGGGCAAATCACGCCGCAACAGCCCACCCGACCCGCCATGGGAGGACGAGGCGCCAGACGGCGAACTGCTTGACGGCGACATCGCCCCTCCCACATAGACCGGATGTCCTGCCGCCACGATTCAAAGGGGTCCGCGCGCCGCATCGGCGCAGCACTCCAGGGGGCGGCAGGCCGTTCCCCATTTTCCAGCGTGGTTTCCGCATGACCTATCCAGCGTCCAATCCACACGATCCCATCCAATGGCACGGCACCACCATCCTGTCAGTGCGCAAGAACGGTCAGGTGGTGATCGCCGGCGACGGGCAGGTCTCGGTCGGCCAGACGGTGATGAAGGCCAACGCGCGCAAAGTCCGCTGGCTGGCCGGCGGCACGGTGATGGCGGGCTTCGCCGGCGCCACCGCCGACGCGCTGACCCTGTTCGAGCGGCTGGAGGGCAAGCTGGAGCAGTATCCCGGCCAGCTGACCCGCGCCTGCGTCGAGATGGCCAAGGACTGGCGCACCGACCGTTACCTGCGACGCCTTGAAGCGATGATGGCCGTCGCCGACAAGTCCGTCAGCCTCGTGCTGACCGGCAACGGCGACGTGCTGGAGCCGGAGGACGGGCTGATCGGCATCGGCTCCGGCGGGTCCTACGCCCTGTCGGCGGCGCGTGCGCTGATCGACATCGACGGGATGGATGCGGAGGCGGTGGCGCGCAAGGCGATGAGGATCGCCGCCGGCATCTGCGTCTACACCAATGAAAACGTCACCCTGGAAAAGCTGTGACCGCCATGAGCCAGAACACCAGCCAGACCGCCAGCACCGCAACCGTCTCCGCCGATAGCGCCGCCTTCAGCCCGCGCGAGATCGTCTCGGAACTCGACCGCTACATCGTCGGCCAGAACGATGCCAAGCGCGCGGTCGCCATCGCGCTTCGCAACCGCTGGCGCCGGCAGCAGCTGCCGGAGGGCCTGCGCGAAGAGGTGTTGCCGAAGAACATCCTGATGATCGGCCCGACCGGCGTCGGCAAGACCGAGATCGCCCGCCGCCTCGCCCGGCTGGCCCAGGCCCCCTTCCTGAAGGTGGAGGCCACCAAGTTCACCGAGGTCGGCTATGTCGGCCGCGACGTCGAGCAGATCGTCCGCGATCTGGTGGAGGCCGCCATCGGCCTGACCCGCGAGCGCCTGCGCAAGGAGGTCGCCGCCAAGGCCGAACTGCGCGCCGAGGAGCGCGTGCTCGACGCGCTGTGCGGCGACAGCGCCAGTGCGGAGACGCGCGCCAAGTTCCGCAAGATGCTGCGCGAAGGCACGCTGAACGACAAGGAGATCGAGGTCCAGGTCGCCGACACCGGGGCCGGCAACATGCCGACTTTCGACATCCCCGGCATGCCGGGCGCCCAGATGGGCATGCTGAACCTGAACGACATGTTCGGCAAGATGATGGGCGGCCGCACCAAGACCCGCCGCATGACGGTGGCCGAAAGCCACGGCGTGCTGATGGCCGAGGAATCCGACAAGCTGCTGGACCAGGAAAAGGTGGTGGCGGAGGCGATCCGCGCGGTCGAGCAGAACGGCATCGTCTTCCTGGACGAGATCGACAAGATCTCCGCCCGCTCCGACGCCCGTGGCGCCGATGTCAGCCGCGAGGGCGTTCAACGCGACCTGCTGCCGCTGATCGAAGGCACGACGGTGTCGACCAAGCACGGCCCGGTGAAGACCGACCATATCCTGTTCATCGCGTCGGGCGCCTTCCACATCGCCAAGCCGTCCGACCTGCTGCCCGAACTGCAGGGCCGCCTGCCGATCCGGGTCGAGCTGAAGGCGCTGAGCCAGGACGACTTCAAGCGCATCCTGACCGAACCGGAAGCCAGCCTGATCCGTCAGTACAAGGCGCTGATGAAGACGGAGGAGGTCGATCTGGTCTTCACCGACGACAGCATCGACGAGCTGGCCCGTCTGGCGGCGGAGATCAACAGCTCCGTCGAGAACATCGGCGCCCGCCGCCTGCACACGGTGTTGGAGCGCCTGCTGGAGGAGATCAGCTTCGCCGCCAGCGACCGCGCCGGCGAGACGATCACCATCGACGCCGCCCTGGTTCGCGAGCGGGTCGGTGGTCTGGCGAAGAACGCTGATCTGTCGAAGTTCATTCTGTGAGGACGCGGGGGGCACTCGCATCGGGTGCCCCCTGCTTCACGTGAAACATTCCTCTGCCGGGCCCCTACCCGCCTGCCGCCACCTTCACGCTCTTCGGCAGCAGCAGCGCATAACTCCCACGGCTCTTCATCAACCCCGCCCGCTGCTCCGCCTCCGGGCCATGACCCCAGAAGACGTCGCCGCGCACCGGACCGCGGATCGCCCCGCCCGTGTCCTGGGCGACCAGCAGCCGCTGCAGCCGCTGCCCGGCATCCAACGGGTCCTCGGCATCCAGCCAGACCGGCACGCCATAGGGCATGAACTTGGAATCCACCGCCAGACTGCGGCCGGGGGTCAGCGCCACGCCCTGGGCACCGTTGGGGCCGTCGCCCGACAGCGGCTGGAAGAAGACGTAGGACGGGTTGACGTTCATCACCGCCGGGGCCTGATCGGGATGGGCGAGCAGCCAAGCGCGGATGGTCTGCAGCGAGACCTCTTCCCGCTTCAGCGCGCCGCGCTCGATCAGTTCCTTGCCGATGGCGACGTACTTATGGCCGTTCTGGCCGGCGTAGCCGACGCGCATCTCGCCGCCGCCATCGCCTTCATTGGCGAGCCGGATCCGCCCCGACCCCTGGATTTGCAGGAAGAATGCGCCGATCGGGTCCTTCACCCAGACCAGTTCCAGGCCCTTGCCCTTGAGCGACCCCGCGACGATGGCGGCACGATCCTCGTAGGGTTTCAGCTTGCCGTCGATCACCCGGCCGGCGGTCCGCTCCCCCTTCCAGCGATCGGAGAAATCGCCGAGATCGACCATCACCAGATCGGCCGGCCGGCGATAAAGCGGCACCGGATAGGCCGGATCCGGCCGACGGCTGCCCTCCAGCTCGGCCTCGTAATAGCCGGTGAACAGCCCCTCGCGCGTGCCGTTGTTGCCGGCGGCATAGGGGGTGAAGTTCGCCTCGAAAAAGGCGCGGGCGGCGGCATCGTCGCCGGGCGGCAGATCCGCCAGCTGCGCGCAAGGGCCCTGCCAGTCGCCAATGGTTCCCGCCACACCGCTCGGCCCGACCGGCCGGTCTTTCGGCTGCGTCTTGAAGCGGGTGCAGGAGCGGACGAGTGCGGGGACAGCCTGGGCCACCGGGTCGGTGCGCCAGCCGGCCAAGTCGGCGAAGGACAGCGGAGCCAGGGTCAGGGCATCGGGCGGCGGCTTCGCCTCTTCCTTGGGGGCGCAGGCCGAAAACAGCAACGCCACAGCCCCGAAGAGGGCGATGGCGCTGAAACCTGTACGGTGATGGAACGTCATTACTGAACCGGACGCACCTCGACCAGCGCCCAGTTGGGATCGCGGGAGCGGAGATTGCGGGCGAAGGTCCAGACGTCGGTGTTCTCGACCAGCGCCTTGGGATCGCCGTCGATGACGGCGCCGTCGCGGTCGCGCACCACATTCACCTGATCGGTGACCAGACGCACGGTGACGCGGGCGGTGCGGCCGGCATCCAGCTTCGCCTCCACCACCTCGGCCTCGCGCACCAGTTCGATGCGGGCCTCGTGCTGCTCGCCGGCGGCCTGACGGTCGCGGATGACGCGGGCGAAGCTGTCATAGACATCGTCGGCCAGCAGCGGACGCAGCGTCGCGGTGTCGCCGCGGGCGAAGGCGTCGACGATCATGGCGAAGGCAGCCTTGGCGCCCTCCAGGAAATGCTTCTCGTCAAAATTCGGATCGGCGGCCCGGATCTGGTCGATGGAGGCGGCCAGCGACAGCGGCTCGTCCGAGGCCGTCACGTCCGCACCAGGTGCGACATCAGGCCGCGGCCGGTTGCGCTCCGGCAGGGGCACGACATTGTCGGGCTTCGCCGGGTTCGGAGCGGCGGTGAAGGGGTTGGAGCGCTGACGCTCCTCCCCCGTCCGGCGGCCGAGGACGCTGCGCAGCCGATAAACGAGGAAGGCCGCGATCATCGCGAAGATCACGATCTCGATGAACACGAACCCGTCTCCCATCATCTGTTCCTTCCAAAACGACTTGTCGTGAGCTTTGTGCCGCGGCGAAATCGCCGACGGATCCGGCCCGCCTCTGGACCTTGCGGCCGGTCGGCATTACGTGTTGCTTGCCCGCCAGCAACGGCCAATTGGATGAGGCCGACGGTGTTTCGACCGGACGACCTATCCAAACCTAGATAGGGGCAGCGAGCCCGAAGAGCAAGGACACCATGAATCCCCTGTTGTTGATCCTTCTTCTGCCGATCCTGGAGATCGTCGGATTCATCCAGGTCGGCGATTGGATCGGCGCCGGGCCAACCATCGGGCTGCTGGCCCTGTCGGCAGTGGTGGGTGTGCTGCTGGTCCGCCACCAGGGTCTGGCCTCGCTGACCCGCGCCCAGGCCGCAGCCGCCCGCGGCGAGGCGCCGATCGGCACCGTTCTGGACGGTTTCTGCGCCGTGCTGGCCGGCATCCTGCTGATCATCCCCGGCTTCCTGACCGACATCTTGGGCATCGCCCTGCTGATCGGGCCGCTGCGCCGCGGCATCGGCCGTTGGCTGCTCGGCCGCTTGGGGGCCGGGATGCCGGTCTTCACCACCACCGCCGGCCGTCCCGGCTTCGGCGCCGGCAATTTCGGAGCCGGGGGATTCGGCGGACCCGGTTTCGGCGCGGACGGCCCCCGCCCGGCCGATGATCCTTTCCGCCCCACCACCGGCGTGCCCGGCGTGATCGACGGCGACTACCGCGACGTTACGCCCGGCGAGAGCAAGATGGGGGACGGGAAGATGGGCGAGGAAACCGACGACCGCGACGCGCCCCGGCTGACCGATTCCCAATGGGGGAAGCACCGCCCGGATGAGCGGCGCTGACCGGCCGGCGGGCCGGCGGTTTCCGTTGGCAGGACGACCGATCCGTGATAGCCAGCCCCTTGGGCGAAGGCACAACCGTCGCGAACCACCCCCTGTCACCTCACATCCGGGTCGGCCCACCGTCCCCGCCCCTTCCCGATGCGGAACGATGGCCGGGACGACAGCCGGCGATTAGGAGTCCGTTATGTCCGATCAGATGAGCAACGGCGCCGAGCAGCAGCAGACCTCTTCGCTGCCGATGCATGTCCTCGCGCAGTATGTGAAGGACTTCTCGTTCGAGAACCCCAACGCCCCGCAGAGCCTGCTGCCGAACCAGCCGCAGCCGCAGGTGAACATCGGTGTCGACGTCCAGGGCCAGAAGGTCGGCGACGACATCTATGAGCTGACGCTGAACCTGCGCTGCGAGGCCCGCCAGGGCGAATCCGTGGCCTTCCTGGTCGAACTGGCCTATGGCGCGCTGTTCCAGTTCCCCGGCCTGCCGGAAGAGCATCACCGCCCTGTCCTGATGATCGAAGGCGCCCGGATGATCTTCCCGTTCGCCCGCGCCATCGTCTCCAGCGCGACCCGCGAAGGTGGCTTCCCGCCGCTGATGATCAACCCGATCGACTTCGCCGAGCTGTACCACCGCCAGTCCGGCCAGCAGGCCGAACAGCCGCAGCAGCCCCCGTTCTGATCCGCTGAGGATCGAACAGAGCCGAAATGAAAAAGGGCGGGTGACCGGAAGGTCCCCGCCCTTTTCTTATGCCGCTCGTTCCGAACCGCCTGCCGCCCCATCCGGCCGTCATTCCCGCGAAGGCGGGAGTCCAGAACCTTTGGAAGCGACCGTCAGGAGAAGCATGGTTCCCCGCCTTCGCGGGGATGACGCTCCCTGAAGGTCCCGGCAAAGATCCGGGCGAGGGGCCGGCAGATCCGGCCCCGGTTCCTGCCCCTACTGGTTCATGCTTTCGAAAAACTCGTTGTTCGACTTGGTGTGCTTCAGCTTGTCGACCAGGAAGTCGACCGCGTCGGTCACGCCCATCGGCATCAGGATGCGGCGCAGGATCCACATCTTCGACATGGTGCCCTTGTCGACCAGCAGTTCCTCCTTGCGGGTGCCCGACTTGGAGATGTCGATGGCCGGGAAGGTGCGCTTGTCGGAGAGCTTGCGGTCCAGCACGATTTCCGAGTTGCCGGTGCCCTTGAACTCTTCGAAGATCACCTCGTCCATGCGGCTGCCGGTGTCGATCAGCGCGGTGGCGATGATGGTCAGCGACCCACCCTCTTCCACATTGCGGGCGGCACCGAAGAAGCGCTTGGGACGCTGCAGGGCGTTGGCGTCGACACCACCGGTCAGCACCTTGCCCGACGACGGAACGACGGTGTTGTAGGCGCGGGCCAGACGGGTGATCGAGTCCAGCAGGATGACCACGTCGCGCTTGTGCTCGACCAGGCGCTTGGCCTTCTCAATCACCATCTCGGCGACCTGGACGTGGCGGGTCGCCGGCTCGTCGAAGGTGGAGCTGATGACCTCGCCGCGGACCGAGCGGGCCATGTCCGTCACTTCTTCCGGACGCTCGTCGATCAAGAGGACGATCAGATAGGCTTCGGGGTGGTTGGTGGCGACCGAATGGGCGATGTTCTGCAGCATCACCGTCTTGCCGGTGCGCGGCGGCGCCACGATCAGCCCGCGCTGCCCCTTGCCCAGCGGCGCCACCAGGTCGACGATGCGGCCGGTGAGGTTCTTCTTGGTCGGGTCCTCGACCTCCATCCGGATGCGTTCTTCCGGATAGAGCGGCGTCAGGTTGTCGAAGTTGATACGGTGACGGACCTTGTCCGGCGTATCGAAATTGATGGTGTTGACCTTCAGCAGGGCGAAGTAGCGCTCACCGTCCTTGGGCGAGCGGATCTGCCCCTCCACCGTGTCGCCGGTGCGCAGGCCGAAGCGGCGCACCTGGCTGGGACTGACATAGATGTCGTCGGGACCCGGCAGATAATTGGCTTCCGGCGAGCGCAGGAAGCCGAACCCGTCCTGCAGCACCTCCAGCACGCCGTCGCCGAAGATCGGAATATCGTTTTCGGCCAGTTGCTTCAGGATCGCGAACATCATGTCCTGCTTGCGCAGCGTGCTCGCGTTCTCGATCTGAAGCTCCTCCGCGAACGCCAGCAGTTCGGCGGGGCTTTTGCACTTCAGCTCTTGGAGATGCATCGGATTGCCTGTGAAATCGTCATGCGGGGGAGTGGCCTTGGGGATGGGAGGTGCCAGAAGGTCCGGCCGACGGCGGTTGGCGGCGGGGGACGCCGCAACGCGGTCGCGTCGGGTGGGCAGCGGGTGGCGCTTTGGCGGGTGCGCGCCAGGGCGTCCGGATAATGGTCGCACAGGAGCGGATCGCCAGCCACCAGGCCCGGCTCAAAGTCAGAGCGTCGGATCGGCAGATGTGGGCGTGGGAGGCCGCGGGGCGAAAACCCCGTGGTCCTGACATGGTTATCGGATCGGCGGACGCAAGTCAAACGAAAGCGAAACCCGCATAGGTCGCCGATTCCGCATTTTCCGGAAGGTGGAAGACGGCGCGTTCACCTGCTGCCAGTCAGAAGGGGCCGCCGGTCAGAAGGGCTTCACGATGACGAAGATGACGATGCCGATCATCAGCAGCGTCGGCACCTCGTTGGCGATGCGGAAGAAGCGCTGCGGCCGGGTGTTGCGGTCCTCGGCGAAGTCCCGGCGCCAACGGGCCATCATCATGTGGCTGACGGTCAGCAGCAGCACGAAGAGGATCTTGGCGTGCAGCCAGCCCTGCTTCATCCATTCCGGCGTCAGCACGATCATGGTGATGCCGAACACGTACGAGGCGATCATCGCCGGGTTCATGATGGCGCGCAGCAGGCGCCGCTCCATCACCTTGAAGGTTTCCGACGCCTCGGACCCGGCCGCCACTTGGCAGTGGTAGACGAACAGCCGCGGCAGGTAGAGCAGCCCCGCCATCCAGGCGATGATGCTGATGACGTGCAGCGCCTTGACCCAATCGTACAGCACCGGGCGTGTCCCCTCTATTCTTTGCGGTTCGGCCGTCGCGGTTCAGCGTTGCGGTTCAGCGCCGCGCCTGCGGGCAGCCGGAGAAGTTGGACGGGCAGATCCGGTCGCCCTTCTGGGAGCAGATCGCCGCCTTGCCCGCGACCGTCTGCCGCACCAGCGCCGCCAGCCCGTCGATGAAGCCGGGATGCACCCCGACGGTCGGCACGCGGGTGAAGTGCGGCACCCCTGCCTCCTTGGCGAGATGGCGGTATTCGACCTCGATCTCCACCAGCGTCTCGGAATGCTCCGACACGAAGGCCATCGGCACCACCAGGATCGGCACGCCGTCCTGGCCGGCGCGGCGGATCTCGGCGTCGGTGCTGGGACCGATCCACTCCATCGGGCCGACGCGGCTCTGGTAGCAGTTGATCCAGTCGAGATCGTCGATGCCCAGCGCCGCGGCGATGGATTCCGCCGTCCGCTCGCATTGCCACTGATAGGGGTCGCCGGCGGCCACCACCTTCTTCGGCAGCCCGTGGGCGGAGAACAGGACGCGCGGCTTGCCATGGGCCTTGGCCGCCTCGTACAGCGGGCGGATCAAATCCGCCGTGCCGTCGATGAAGCCGGGCTGGGTCGGATAGCAGCACAGCAGCTTCGTCGGCGCCGTCAGCCCGACGGTGTTCGCCGCCTCATGCCACGCCTTGGCGCTCGACGCCGTGGTGGTGGTGGAAAATTGCGGGTAGAGCGGCAGCAGCACGACCAGATCCGGGTCGTAGGCCTTCACCCGGGCGGCCGTCTCGGCGCTCATCGGGTGCCAGTAGCGCATGGCGATGAAGACCTTGGTCTCCGCGCCGGCCGTCGCCGGATCTGCCCCCAGCATCGCTTCCAGCGCCGCCGCCTGGGCTTGCGTGTTCTCCAGCAGCGGCGACTTGCCGCCGATCTGGGCATAGATCTCGGTGGCCGGCTTGGCCCGCCGTCCGCTGATCAGGCTGGCGATCAGGAAACGGAACGGGTTCGGCAGCCGGATGATGGCCGGATCGGCGAACAGGTTGAACAGGAAGGGCCGCACCGCCTCCGGCGCGTCGGGACCGCCGAGGTTGAACAGCACGACGGCGACACGCCGCGGCTGGCCGCCGGAGGTTGCGCTGGTCGAGGCGGAGGTCTGGGAGAATTGCTGGCTCATGGTGCCCGCTAAACTGGAGCGTCGCCGTCGCTCTGTCCAGACCCCCTCCGTCGCTTTTTCAGCCCCTTAGCGCCGGTTCGCCGGAAAGCCTCAGCCGCGCCCCGGCCATTCCCGCAGGATGCGGGTCAGATCGGCGACATGCTGCGGCGGGGTCGACTGGATGACGCCGTGTCCCAGGTTGAACACGAAGGGGCCGCCGGCCAACGCCTCCAGGATGTCGCGCGTCGCGGTCTCCAGCGCCTTGCCGCCTGCCGCCAGCATGATCGGGTCGAGGTTTCCCTGCACCGGCAGCCGCGTCTGGAGAGTCTGCGCCGCCCACACCGGCGGGACGGTGGTGTCGAGACCGACGGCGTCCACACGAGCCTCGGCGACGTATTCCTCATAGGCGTGGCCGGCCCCGCGCGGGAAGCCGATGACCGGGGTGTTCGGGTGCTTGGCCTTCACCAGTGCGACGATCCGCCGCGTCGGCTCGATCACCCAGCGGCGGAACTCCGCCACCGGCAGCACGCCGGCCCAGCTGTCGAACAGCTGCACCACTTCGGCCCCCGCCTCGATCTGGCGGCAGAGATAGTCGGCGGTCACCTCGACGATCAGGTCGATCAGCTGGCCGAATCCCGCCGGGTCGCCATAGGCCCAGCGCTTGACGTGCGCATACTCCTTGGAGCCCGCCCCTTCGACCATGTAGCAGGCGATGGTCCAGGGGGCCCCCGCAAAGCCGATCAGCGTCGTGCCCTCCGGAATCGCGGTGGAGAGCCGGCGCACCGTCTCGTAGACCGGCGCCAGCGTCTCGTGGAAGCGGTCGCGCGACAACCGCTTTAGGTCCTCCACGTTGCGGACCGGATCCAGCTTCGGCCCCTCCCCTTCCAGATAGGCCAGCGGCTGCCCCAGGGCATGCGGCACCACCAGGATGTCAGAGAACAGAATCGCCGCGTCCATGCCGTAGCGGCGGAGTGGCTGCAAGGTCACCTCGACCGCGAAGTCGGGATTGTAGCAGAGGTCGAGGAAGCTGCCGGCCTTCGCCCGCAGCTCGCGATATTCCGGCAGATAGCGTCCGGCCTGACGCATCAGCCAGAAGGGCGGACGCGACCGCACCTCTCCCGCCAGGGCGGCGAGCATCGGCTTCAGGGCAGGCTGGGAAGCCTGATTCTGGACGTCGGAGCTGGTGGCGGGCAAGACGGTGCGTTCCTTGGCTTTGCGAATCTGGGACGTGTGAATCTGAATCCCTGCGATTCCAGCGCCGATTCCGCGCCGGATTCCGGGACGGGTTTATCCCCTCTTCTTCACTATATTTTTTAAAGGGAGAAAGGAAGAGGATGAGGTGGATGCCTGTGGATAACGGTGATCCCCGACTCAAGAGAATCTATCCACAGATCCGGGGGCTTGTGCGTCCATGTGCGCGGATCTGTGGACGATTCGGAGCACTACCGTCGGAAACGGCGGAAATGCTATAGCTGGACGAACGGGAGTCCCGTGGATAACAGGGCGGACGGGGCCGGATCTTCCCAGCTTCCGAAGCGGTCGGCGGAGTTGTTCCGCGCTTGGCCGTATCGGGGAGGAGGAGTCCCCCGGTCGGGACGAAACGAAGGCGGATCCGGTTGTCCACAGATCTGGGCCGGGTTCTCCACAGAATGTTGGGGACGGATGAAAGAGTTCCACCTACATCTCGTGTCCGATGCGACGGGCGAGACCATCAACAGCGTGGCGCGCGCCTGCGTCATCCAGTTCGACGACGTGCGTCCCATCGAGCATTTCTGGAATCTGGTGCGGACCGACCGCCAGCTCGACCTCGTGCTGGAGGGGATTCGGGACAACCACGGGCTGGTGATGTTCACGCTGGTCGACGAGACGCTGCGTCGCCGCCTGCAGGATTTCTGCCGCGAGATGCAGGTCCCCTGCATCCCCGTGCTCGATCCGCTGATCAACGCCCTTGCCGCCTTCCTGGGCGTGGAATCGCAGCGCCAGCCCGGCCGCCAGCATGTGCTGGACGCCGAGTATTTCAGCCGGATCGACGCGGTCGATTTCGCCCTGTCCCACGACGACGGCCAGTCGAACTGGGACCTGCACGAGGCCGACGTGGTGCTGATCGGCGTGTCGCGCAGTTCCAAGACGCCGACCTGCATCTATCTGGCCAACCGCGGCATCAAGGCGGCCAACATCCCGCTGGTGCCGGGCAGCCCGCTGCCGGCGGAACTGGACCTGCTGACCCGGCCGCTGATCGTCGGGCTGACCAAGGACCCCGACCGGCTGGTGCAGATCCGCCGCAACCGGCTGAAGCTGCTGAATCAGGGCGAAGGCTCCAGCTACGCCGATCCGGAACTGGTCCGCGCCGAGGTCCAGGAGGCGCGCCGCCTGTTCAGCCGGCGCGGCTGGCCGGTGATCGACGTGTCGCGCCGCTCCATCGAAGAGACCGCGGCCGAGATCATGATGCTGCTCGCCCGCCGCCAGAGCGCCAACTTCAGCCCGGAAGGAAAGAAGACGTGAGCACGGCTCCCAAGCTCGTCCTGGCGTCGGGTTCGCGCACGCGGGCGGCGATGCTGGAGCAGGCCGGCGTGACCGCGATCCTCGACAAGCCGCTGGTCGACGAGGACGAGGTTAAGGCCGCCGGCCGGGCGGAGGGCGTCTCCGCCGACATCGTCGCCGAGGCCCTGGCCGAGCTGAAGGCCCAGCGCATCACCCGCCGCCACCCCGGTGCGCTGGTGGTCGGTGCCGACCAGATGCTGGAATGCGAGGGGCGCTGGTTCGACAAGCCGGCCGACCGCGCCGCGGCGCGTGCCCAGTTGCTCGATCTGCGCGGCAAGACCCACCGGCTGGTCAGCTGTGCCGTGGTGGTGCGCGACGGTGAGCGCATGTGGCACCAGATCGACAGCGCCCGGCTGACCATGCGCAATTTCTCCGAAGCCTTCCTCGACGACTATCTTACCTGTGTCGGCGACGACGTGCTGCACTCGGTCGGCGCCTATCAGCTGGAAGGGCTGGGGGCGCAGCTGTTCCATCGGGTCGAGGGCGACTTCTTCACCATCCTCGGGCTGCCGCTTCTGCCGCTGCTCGGCTTTCTGCGCGTGCATGGAGTGGGCAGGGAATGACGGCGGGTCACTTTATCAGCGGCAAGGCCAAGATCGCCGGTGTGATGGGCTGGCCGATCAGCCATTCGCGGTCGCCCCGGCTGCATGGATTTTGGCTGCGCCAGTATGGGATCGATGGCGCCTATGTGCCGCTGGCGGTGGCGCCCGAGCGCGCGGAACAGGCGATCCGCGCCCTGCCCGCGCTCGGCTTTCGCGGCTGCAACGTCACCGTCCCGTTGAAGGAGATCGCCTTCCGCACCGTCGACCGGCTGGACGAGACCGCGCGGCGCATGGGAGCGGTCAACACCATCGTGGTGGCGGAGGACGGCGCACTGGAAGGCGGCAACACCGACGGCTTCGGCTTCATCGAGAATCTGCGCGCCGAACAGCCGGGCTGGACGGCGGAGCATGGTCCGGCGGTGGTGATCGGTGCCGGCGGTGCCGCCCGCGCCGTGGTGGTCGCCCTGCTCGACGCCGGTGCGCCGGAGGTCCGTCTGGTCAACCGCACCCGCGCCCGTGCCGAGGAATTGGCGGCGGATCTGGCCGCGGCCGGCCTGAATGGCGGTGTGACGGTGGTGGATTGGGTTTCACGTGAAACCGCGCTCGACGGCGCCGCTCTGCTGGTCAACACCACCACCCAGGGCATGGCGGGGCAGCCGGCGCTTGACCTGCCTTTGCGCGCCCTGCCCGTCTCGGCTGTCGTCAACGACATCGTCTATGTGCCTCTGGAAACCCCGCTGCTGGCCGAAGCCAGGGCGCGTGGCAACCCGATGGCCGGCGGCATCGGTATGCTGCTGCATCAGGCGCGTCCCGGCTTCAAGGCCTGGTTCGGCGTCGAGCCGCAGGTGACGCCGGAGCTGACCCGCTTCGTCCTGGAAGGCTGAGGCTCGGGTCATGATCGTGCTGGGTCTGACCGGCTCCATCGGCATGGGCAAGAGCACCGCCGCCCGCATGCTGCAGGCGATGGGTGCCCCGGTCTGCGATTCCGATGCGGTGGTGCATGGGCTGCTCGGCCGGGGCGGCCGGGCGGTGCCGGCCACCGACGCCGCCTTCCCCGGTGTGGTGGTCGACGGCGCGGTCAGCCGCCCGGCGCTGGGGGCGGCGGTGTTCCGCGACCCGGACGCGCTGAAGCGGCTGGAGGCGATCCTGCACCCGATGGTCCAGGCGGCGCAGCGCGACTTCCTCGCGCGAGCTGCACGGCGTGGCGCGAAGATCGCCGTTCTGGACATCCCTTTGCTGTTCGAGACCCATGGCGAGCGTCGCGTCGATGCCACCATCGTCGTCTCCGCACCCTTCGCCGTCCAGCGCGCCCGCGTGCTGGCCCGGCCGGGCATGACGGCGGAGAAGTTCGCCGGTATCCTCGCCCGCCAGATGCCGGACGTGGAGAAGCGGCGGCGCGCCGACTATGTCGTGCCGACGGGTGCCGGTCGGCTGGTGACGCGGCGGGCGCTTCAGGGCATTGTGCGGGACGTGGTACGGCGGCCGGGCAGGCACTGGCCGCCGCGCGGCTATCAACCAGGGCAGATCCATCATGCGTGAAATCGTTCTCGACACCGAAACCACGGGCTTCAAGCCGGAGGAGGGTCACCGGCTGGTCGAGATCGGCTGCATTGAGCTGGTCAACCACCTCGCCACTGGTGAACGCTTCCACGTCTACCTCAACCCCGAACGCGACATGCCGCCGGAGGCCTTTGCCGTCCATGGGCTGAGTTCGGAATTCCTGGCCGACAAGCCGCTGTTCAACGATGTGGCCGCCGATTTCGTCGCCTTCATCGGCGACGCCCCGCTGGTGATCCACAACGCCGCCTTCGACATGCACTTCCTGAATTGGGAGCTGAAGATCGCCGGCCATCCGGTGATGCCGAAGGACCGCGCCATCGACACGCTGCTGATGGCCCGGCAGAAGTTCCCCGGTTCGCCCGCCACCCTGGATGCGCTGTGCAAGCGCTTCGGCGTCGACAACTCCAACCGCACCCTGCACGGCGCGCTGCTCGATGCCCAGCTGCTGGCCGAGGTTTATCTGGAGCTGCTGGGCGGCCGGCAGACCGGCCTGTCCTTCGCCGGCGGTCCGGCATCGAAGAGTGGTCCCGCCGGCCCGGTCCGCATCGACCGCCCCTTCCGCGAAGCCCGCGTCTTCGCCCTCAGCGACGACGAGGTCGCTGCGCATGCGGAGATGCTGAAGAAGATCAAGAACCCGCTTTGGGCGGTGGAGTAAAGGGGCGAGGTTAGGTGGGGGCATTCGCCAGCCGAAACCTTACGGCACCAGCACCGTCGATCCCGTCGTCGCCCGCGCTTCAAGCGCCCGATGCGCCTCCGCCGTGTCCTTCAGCGCAAAGCGCTGGTTCACCGTGAAGGTCACCCCGCCGTTCTTCACCGCGTCGAACAGATCTGCGGCGGACGCCATCAGGTCCTCCCGCTTGGCGGTGTAGGTCGCCAGTGTCGGCCGCGTCACGTACAGCGACCCCTTCGTCGCCAGCAGCCCCAGATCCAGCGGCGCCGGCGCGCCAGACGCGGCGCCGAACAGCACCATCAGCCCACGCGGCCGCAGGCAGTCCAGCCCCTTCAGGAAGGTCGTCTTGCCGACGCCGTCATAGACCACCGGCACGCCCTGCCCGTCCGTCAGATCCTTTACCCGCTGGACGAAATCCTCACGGGTGTAGTCGATGGTGTGGTGACAGCCATGGGCCTTCGCCAGTTCAGCCTTCTCCTCCGACCCGACGGTGCCGATCACCGTGACGCCGAGATGGCGCGCCCAGGAGCACAGCAGCAGCCCCACCCCGCCGGCGGCGGCCTGCACCAGGATGGTATCGCCGGGTTGGACCACATAGGTGCTGCGCAGCAGATACTGCGCGGTCAACCCCTGGAGCAGCGTGGCGGCGGTCGCCTGCTCGTCGAGCCAGCTCGGCAGCGGCACCAGCCGTTCGGCGGCGATCAGGCGGCTCTCGGCGTAAGCGCCGATCGACATGGCGTAGCCGACGCGGTCGCCGATCTTCAGCGTGGTGACATCCGGCCCCAACGCCTCGACAACGCCGGTGCCCGCCATGCCGATCACCGCCGGCAGATCCGGCAGCTTGTAGGCGCCGGAGCGGTGGTAGGTGTCGATGTAGTTCAGTCCGACGGCGGTCTGGCGGATACGCACCTGGCCGGGACCGGGCTCTCCCACCTCGATCTCGTCCCAGCGCAGAACCTCCGGCCCGCCGTGCTCGTGGATGCGGATTGCATGAACCATGGTGGTTTGGTTTCCCTTGTCGTTGGTCGTTGAGTATCGCCCGGCCCTCAGAGCAGCGCGAACTGCTCCGCCGCCGCACCGTTGCCCTGCCCCACACCGGCATGCCGGCGTTCCAGCGCCAGCAGCCAAGCCTTGGTGTCCAGCCCGCCATGGCCGGAATAGCCACCGGGCGCGCCGCCGCTGGCCAGCACCCGGTGACAGGGGATGACGATCGGGATCGGGTTGGCGCCACAGGCGCCTCCGACCGCGCGTGGCCCGCTGCCCAGCATCTTCGCCATCCCGCCATAGGTCGCGGTGCCGCCATAGGGGATCGCAAGCATCGCATCCCACACGCTCCGCCGGAAGGCGGTGCCGGCCGCCTTCAACGGCAGGTCGAAGCGCTGGAGCCGGCCGGCGAAATAAGCCTCCAGCTGGCGCGCCGTCTCGGCCAGCACCGCATCGGGTTCGTCATGGTCGAAGCGGCCCCAGCCGACCGAAGTGAGGGCGGATCCGTCCCCGCTCAGCATCAGGGGCCCCAGCGGGCTGTCGATGGAAAGACGCGCCATGGTTTCCTCCCGCAGAATTCAGCTTTTCGTTGCCAGAAGCGCCGCCAGATCCGCCGGCGCCGTCACCGGGGCCGAACAGGTCATGCCGCGGCAGACATAGGCGGTGGCCGTCCCGTCGCGCATCCCCTTCCCCTGGGCCGGATGATTGGCGGGCAGATCCGCCCCCGGCGCGAGCACGGTCAGGATGCGGTTGGGCAGCGAGCGGTCCAGCACGGTGCGGCGCAACGCCTCCGTCTCCGCCGCCTTGGGCGGTCCGACGATGACGATCTGCAGCGGTGCCGTCATCAGCTCCACCGCGTTCAGGAAGGTCGGCAGCGGGAAGAAGTTGCGCGTCAACTCCCCCGAGAAGGCGGCGGCGAGCGCCTCTGCCCGCTCGCGATAGGCATCCTCGCCGGTGCGCTGGAACAGCGTGGTCAGCACCGCCAGCATGGTGCCGTTGCCGCTGGGCGTGGCGTTGTCGTAGACGCTCTTGGTGCGGACGATCAGCCCTTCCGCATCGTCGGCGGTGAAGAAATAGCCGCCGTTGGCGCCGTCCCAGAAATGGGCGTCGAGCGTCGCCACCCAAATCTTCGCCTGATCGAGCGCCGCCGGATCCCCGGTCGCCTCGTGCAACGCCAGGGCGGCGCGTGCCATCTGGGCGTAATCGTCGAGCATTCCCGCATGCTTGCCCTGTCCGTGCCGCCAGCTGTGGCAGAGCCGCCCGCCGGTATCCATCCGGTCGCGGACGAAGGCGAAGGCGCGGCCGGCGGCGTCCAGCCAGTCCGGCTTGTCCAACACCAGGGCGGCATGGGTCAAGGCGGCGATCATCAGGCCGTTCCAGTCGGCCAGCACCTTGTCGTCCCAGCCCGGCCGCACCCGCTTGGCCCGCGCCCGCAACAGGATCTCCCGGCCCTTGGCGAGCGTCGCCTCGGTGGCGTCGTCGGCTAGTGTCAGGCCGCCCAGCCGGTTCAGGATGGTGACGCCCTCCCAATTGCCCTGGGGCAGCACCTCGTAAACGCGCTTAAACGTCGCCAGACCGTTGTCGCCAAGAGCGGGACCGAGCAGCCGGTCGACCTCATGGTCCTGCCATATATAGAAGAGTCCCTCTTCGCCCTCGCTGTCGGCGTCGAGCGTCGCGGCGAAGCCGCCACCATCGGCGATCATCTCGCGCAGCAGCCAGCCGACCGTCTCGCGCATGCGGGTTTCCAGCAGCGGATCACGCGTCTCCTGCCAGACCAGCGTCATCAGGTCGAGCAGCTCCGCATTGTCGTAGAGCATCTTCTCGAAATGCGGCACCAGCCAGCGTTCATCGACGGAATAGCGGGCGAAGCCGCCGCCGAGATGATCGTAGATTCCGCCCTGCGCCATGTTGGCCAGCGTGTGGGTCACCGCCTCGCGGAAGGGTTCGCGTCCGGTGCGCTGCCATGCCCGCCACAGCAGTTCGAACAGCGGCACCTGCGGGAATTTCGGCGCGCTGCCGATGCCGCCATGGATCGGATCGACCTCCCGCAGCAGCCGTTGCGCCACCTGATCCAGCACCCCGGCATCGACCGCGCCGGCCGACCTATTCTCTCCCATTCCGGCGAGCGCCGATTTCAGCGCGTCGACATTCTTGCCGACCTTGTCCGACTCATTGGCAAAGGTGCCGGCGATGCCGCGCAGCACGTCGGGGAAGCCGGCCCGGCCATAGCGGGGGGCCGGCGGGAAATAGGTGCCGCCCCAGAAGGGCTCTGCACTCGGCGTCAGGAACATGGTCAGCGGCCAACCGCCCTGCTGCCCCAGCAGCGCCAATGCCGACTGATAGATGGTGTCGAGATCCGGCCGCTCTTCCCGGTCGACCTTGATGTTGATGAACAGTTCGTTCATCAGCCCGGCGATCTCGGGATTCTCGAAGCTCTCATGCGCCATAACGTGGCACCAGTGGCAGGCGGCATAGCCGACCGACAACAGCACCGGCTTGTTCTCCGCCTTGGCACGGGCGAAGGCCTCCGGTCCCCAGGGCATCCAATGCACCGGGTTGTCCTTGTGCTGCAGCAGATAGGGGCTCGTCTCCCGGCCTAGCAGGTTCGCGCCCAACGGAGTGGCGGGCATGGCGGTGTCCGATCTGTTGGTGTGTCGTGAATCAATAGGTGGCGCCGGGGTGGCGTTGCGCCAGTGCATCCTATCTGTATAGTGGGGCACGAGCCGCCGCGGCGCTCAACCCCAAAATCAACACGGCCAATGCCTGCAACGGTGCCGGGTCCGGCACCTGATCCGGGTCTGGAGGGGGTTCCCATGAAAATCACCGTCGACATCGACTGCACCCCGGACGAGGCCCGGCACTTCCTGGGCCTGCCCGATGTGAAGCCGATGCAGGATGCCATGATGCAGGAGATCCAGGAACGCATGCGTGCGAACCTCCAGGCCATGGACCCGGAGACCATGCTGAAGACCTGGCTCCCCGCCGGTATCCAGGGCATGGAGCAGATGCAGAAGATGTTTTGGTCCCAGATGGCGTCGGCCCTGGGTCAGGAAGGAAGAAAGTGACCGACCAAACTCTTGAATCACAAAAGCCCTATTTCGAAGCCCATGTCTTCTGCTGCACCAACCGCCGTCCCGATGGGCATCGCCGCGGATCCTGCGCCGCCCACGGGTCGGAGAAGCTGCGCGACTATATGAAGGCCCGAGCCCGTGAACTCGGCTTCGACGGCAAGGTGCGGATCAATTCCGCCGGTTGCCTCGACCGCTGCGAACTGGGTCCGACGATGGTCATCTATCCGGAAGGCGTTTGGTACACCTATCACAGCACCGGGGACGTCGACGAAATCCTGCAGACCCATCTGGTCGAAGGCCGCCGCGTCGAGCGGCTGATGCTGACGCCGGAGCAGCGGGAACTGCGGCCCGAGCAGCGTGGCTGATCCACATCCGATGTTCACCACCATCTACGCTCTTGCCACCGCCCCCGGCCGATCCGGTGTGGCGGTGGTTCGCATTTCGGGCTCCGAGGCCGGATCCGCCCTCACTGCGCTGACCGGTCGCCCTCTGCCCGCACCACGTCGGGCCGTGCTGACCAAGCTGCGCGACCCGCGCACCGGCGACGCGCTGGACGACGCACTGGTCCTGCGCTTCACCGCCCCCGCCAGCTTCACCGGCGAGGATGTGGTGGAGTTGCACCTGCATGGTGGCCGCGCCGTCGTCACCGGCGTGATCGAGGCGCTCGCCACCCTGCCCGGCTTGCGGCTGGCGGAACCCGGCGAGTTCACCCGCCGCGCTTTCGAGAACGGCAAGCTCGACCTGACGGAGGCGGAAGCGGTCGCCGACCTGATCGATGCGGAGACCAACGCCCAGCGCCGGCAGGCGTTGCGGCAGATGGAAGGTGCGCTCGGCAAACTCTATGATGGCTGGCGGGAGAGGCTGACCCGTGCGCTCGCCCACATCGAGGCCGACATCGACTTTGCCGAGGATGATCTGCCCGGCGGCGTTGCCGATGCCGTCCGTCCAGTGATCGCCGGGCTGGCCGATGAGATCGCAGCGCATCTCGACGACGGCGGTCGTGGCGAGCGTCTGCGCGAAGGCCTGCACATCGCCATTGTCGGCGCGCCGAACGCCGGCAAGTCGAGCCTGCTGAATGCGATCGCCCGACGCGACGCTGCCATTGTCTCCGCCCGCGCCGGCACCACCCGCGACATCATTGAGGTGCATCTCGACCTCGGCGGCTATCCGGTCGTGCTGGCCGACACCGCAGGCTTGCGCGAAGCTGCTGCCGATGAAGTCGAAGAGGAAGGCATCCGACGTGCTCGTGACCGGGCGGCGCGTGCTGATGTGAAAGTGGCTGTGTTCGATGCCACCACTCTGCCCGATCTCGACCCGGCGACGCTGGACCTGATCGACCGCGACACCGTGGTGGTGTTCAACAAGACCGACCTCGCGACGGACACCGACCTGCGACCGGATCTGGCCCCGATCCTGGTCTCTGCCCACACCGGCACCGGTCTGAAGACGTTGGTGGAAAAGCTGACGGCATTCAGCGCCGATCGGCTCGCCATCGGCAGCGCCCCGTCTCTGACCCGCGCCCGCCATCGTGCCGCGTTGATGGAATGCCGGGAGTCACTGCTGCGCGCGCTCGACGCGCCGCTGCCGGAGCTGGCGGCAGAGGATGTGCGTCTCGCCAGCCGGGCGCTGGGACGGATTACCGGGCGGGTGGATGTGGAGGATCTGCTGGACGTGATCTTCCGCGACTTCTGCATCGGCAAGTGACAACGGCAAGTGAGGACGTGTTTCACGTGAAACAGCGCTGATACGCCTCACTTGTCCCTGCCCCGCCTCTTGGATCCGTGCGGCCATTCCGCTATGGTCCCGCGCATGCGGAACTTTGATGTCATCGTTGTCGGCGGCGGTCACGCCGGCTGTGAGGCGGCTGCGGCGGCAGCGCGCATGGGTGCGCGTACGCTCCTGCTGACCCACAAGGTCGAAACCATCGGCGAGATGTCCTGCAACCCCGCCATCGGCGGCTTGGCCAAGGGCCATCTGGTGCGGGAGATCGATGCGCTGGACGGCGTGATGGCGAAGGCCATCGACCGTGGCGGCATCCAGTTCCGCATCCTGAACCGCAGCAAGGGTCCCGCCGTCCGCGGCCCGCGCGCCCAGGCCGACCGCAAGCTGTATCGTCAGGCGATGCAGTCGCTGCTGGCCGAGCAGGAAAACCTGTACATTGAAGCCGGTGGCGCCGAGGACCTGATCGTCGATGCTGACCATCGCATCACCGGTGTGGTTACCGGGGCCGGCGAGTCCATCCGTGCCGGCGCGGTGGTGCTGACCACCGGCACCTTCCTGCGTGGCCTGATCCACATCGGCGAGGAGCGCACCCCGGCCGGCCGCGTTGGCGAGGCGCCGTCCATCGGCCTGTCCGACACGCTGGCGCGGCTCGGCTTCCCGCTCGGCCGTTTGAAGACCGGCACGCCGCCGCGCCTGGATGGCCGCACCATCGATTGGGACGCGCTGGAGAAGCAGCCGGGCGACACGCCGCCCCCGCCCTTCTCCTATATGACGGAGCGGATCGACACGCCGCAGATCGATTGCGCGATCACCTGGACAACGCCGGAAGCGCATGCGCTGATCCGCGCCAACCTGCATCGCGCCCCGATGTATTCCGGACAGATCACCGGTACGGGTCCACGCTATTGCCCCTCCATCGAGGACAAGGTCGTCCGCTTTGCCGAGAAGGAGAAGCACCAGATCTTCCTTGAACCGGAAGGGTTGGACGATCCCACTGTCTATCCGAACGGCATCTCGACCTCCCTGCCCCGCGACGTGCAGCTCGGCATCCTCGCCAGCATGCCGGGGTTGGAGAAGGTGGTGATGATCCGCCCCGGCTACGCCATCGAATACGACTATGTCGACCCGCGCGAGCTGAAGCCGACGCTGGAGACTCGCCGGGCGCCACGCCTGTTCCTGGCTGGCCAGATCAACGGCACCACCGGCTATGAAGAGGCCGCGGCCCAGGGCCTGATGGCCGGCATCAACGCCGCGCTGGCGGCGAGCGGCAACCGCGACGGCTTCGTCCTCGACCGCGCCGACGCCTATATCGGTGTGCTGATCGACGACCTGATCGGCCGGGGCACCAACGAGCCCTACCGCATGTTCACCTCGCGCGCCGAATACCGGCTGCTGCTGCGCGCGGACAACGCCGACCAGCGGCTGACCGGTAAGGGCATCACCATCGGCTGCGTCGGCTCCGAGCGTCGCGGTGTTTTCGCCGCCAAGAGCGCCGCGCTGTCGGCCGGCCGTGCCCTGGTCGCCTCGCTGCAGGCGACACCGGCCGAACTCGCCCGCCAGGGTGTCGCGGTGAACCAGGATGGTGTGCGCCGCAGTGCCGCCGACCTGCTGCGCTATCCCGACATCGACCTTGCCGCACTCGCCCGCCTGTGGCCGGAACTGGGCGGGATCGTGCCGGAGATCGCCGAGCAGTTGGAAATCGACGGCAAGTATGCCGGCTATCTCGGCCGGCAGGAGGCTGACATCCGCGCCTTCCGCAAGGACGAGTCCCTCGCCTTGCCTGACGATCTGGACGTCGACGGCATCGGCAGCCTGTCCGCCGAAATCCGGCAGAAGCTGCGCCAGTCGCGTCCTGCGACGCTGGGGGCCGCGGCCCGCATTCCCGGCATGACCCCGGCTGCGCTGGTCGCCCTGCTCCGCCATGTGAAGCGCCGCGACGTGGCCTCGTCCGGGGTGGCCGCCGAATGAGCGGGTTCGATGCGGTTGCATTTCAGGAGGCCACCGGTGTTTCACGTGAAACGCTTGACCGCCTGATCGCCTATGAAGGTCTGCTGCGCAAGTGGCAGCCGAAGATCAATCTGGTCGGCCCCTCCACCCTCCCTGACGCCTGGAAACGCCACTTCCTCGATTCCGCCCAGCTCTATCCGCTGCTGCCGGAGGGGACCCGGGTGCTGGTCGATCTCGGCAGTGGGGCCGGTTTCCCCGGTCTGGTGCTCGCCGTCCTCGGTGTGCCGCAGGTGCATCTGATCGAGAGCGACGTGCGCAAATGCGCCTTCCTGCGCGAGGTCGCACGGGTCTGCGAGGCGCCGGTCACCGTCCACACCAAGCGGATCGAAACCGTCACCGGCATCGAGGCCGATGTGGTCACCGCCCGTGCGCTGGCGCCGCTGGCCGACCTCTTCGCCTGGGCCCACCCCTTCATCGGATCGCGCGGCAAGTGCCTGTTCCTGAAGGGTGCTGCGCTGGACGACGAATTGACCGCTGCCACGCAATATTGGAGACTGCGGACGGAGCGATTTGACAGCCGCACCGATCCGAGCGGAACCATCCTGCGTGTGAGTGACCTTGAGCGTGCGTGAAAACCGTGCCTGACACTCTCCCTCCGCCTTCTTCCCGCCAACCGGACTCCCGAGAGGCTGCCATGTCTGCCGTCACCCGTCCCCTTGCCCGCGTGGTTGCAATTGCCAACCAGAAGGGCGGCGTGGGCAAGACCACGACGACGATCAACCTCGCCACCGCGCTCGCCGTCATCGGCAAGCGGGTGCTGGTGATCGACCTCGACCCGCAGGGCAATGCGTCCACCGGTCTCGGCATCCCCCGCTCGGACCGCCGCGTCGGCATCTATGACGTGCTGTTCGACGACGTATCGCTGGAGCAGGCCGCGACCCCCTCCTCGGTGCCGAACCTGTCGATCATCACCTCGTCGGTCGATTTGTCGGGTGCCGAGATCGAGTTGGTCGGTGCCGAGCGGCGCGAGTTCCGCCTGCGCGAGGCGGTCGCCAACAGCGCGTTGGAATACGACTACGTTCTGATCGACTGCCCGCCGGCGCTGGGTCTGCTGACGCTGAACGCGCTCGTGGCGTCGCATGCCGTGATGGTTCCCCTGCAGTGCGAGTTCTACGCGCTGGAGGGTCTCAGCCATCTGGTCCGCACCATCGAACGGGTGAAGCGCGCCTTCAACCCGAACCTGGACATCCACGGCGTCGTGCTGACCATGTTCGACAAGCGCAACAACCTGTCGGACATGGTGGCGGCAGACGTCCGCGGCTTCTTCGGGGAGAAGGTGTACGACACCGTGATCCCGCGCAACGTCAAGGTGTCGGAGGCGCCGTCGCACGGCAAGCCGGTGCTGATCTACGACATGCGCTGCCCCGGATCCCAGGCCTACATCCATCTGGCGGGCGAGGTGCTGCGCCGTGAGAAGAGACTGACCGCATGATCGACGACACCAAGCAAGGGGGCGCCCGCCGCGCCAGCCTGGGCCGTGGCCTTTCCGCCCTCTTCGGCGAGGCGACCGAGGATTACTCGGCACTCGACAAGGTGCGGCAGTCCAAGCAGGTGCCGATCGAGTTCGTGCACCCCGGCAAATACCAGCCGCGCCGGAAGTTCGACGAGGAGGCCATCCAGGGCCTTGTCGACTCCATCCGCGACAAGGGCATCCTGCAGCCCCTCCTCGTCCGCCGCGATGGCGAGGATGCCAATTCTTATGAGCTGATCGCCGGCGAACGCCGCTGGCGCGCCGCGCAGATCGCCGGCCTGCATGAAGTTCCGGTCGTCATCCGCGATCTCAGCGACCGCGAGGCGCTGGAAATCGCGCTGATCGAGAACATCCAGCGCCAGGATCTGACCCCGCTGGAAGAGGCGGAAGGCTATCGTCGCCTGATGGAGGAGTTCGAGCACACGCAGGAGGATCTGGCCCGCGCCGTCGGCAAGAGCCGCAGCCACGTCGCCAACATGATGCGCCTGCTGGCCCTGCCCGATCCCGTCAAGTCGATGGTTCAGGACGGCGCGCTGACCGCCGGCCATGCCCGGGCCCTGCTGACCGCCCCGGATCCGGCCGCCGTCGCCCGCGACGTGGTGACGCGCGGTCTGAACGTCCGCCAGACCGAAGACCTGATGCGCGGCGATCAACCCAAGGCGAAGAAGGGCAAGGCTGCGAATGGCGGAGCCGGATCCGCCCCGGCGATGAAGGACGTCGACCTGATCAATCTGGAGGAGGAGATCTCCGCCCGCATCGGGCTGAAGGTCGCGATCAATCCGCAGGGTCAACGCGGGACGATCACCATCCATTACCAGACGCTCGACCAGTTGGACGACGTGCTGCACCGGCTGGGCGGCGAAGAGTAACGGGCTTAAAGGGGGGGGCGCTCGCCCCCTACCCCCGCACCTTCTGAAGGTCGATGTAGCGATAGAACAGCCCATTCTCTTCCATGGGCGCGCTCGACCACACCTCCGCCCATTCCGCTCCGATGGGCGGCATCAGCGTGTCGCCGTCCACTGTGCTTTCGATGCGGGTCAGGTGCAGGCGATCGGCGATCGGCAGTGTCTCACGGAACAGAGCGGCACCGCCGATGATGCACAGTTCGGCCGCACCGGAGCCTTGTGCCCACGACACCGCTGCCCCGAGACCGGTGAACCAGCGGGCGCCGTCATGCTCGCCGACGAGGCCCCGATGGCTCACCACCAGATTGTCGCGGCCGGGCAGCGGGCGGCGCGGCAGGGAGTCCCAGGTTTTCCGACCCATCAGGATCGGTTTTCCCATCGTCAATTCCCTGAACCGGCGTAGATCGCTGGGAAGATGCCAGGGAAGCCGGCCGTCACGGCCGATCACATCGTTCGTTGCGGCGGCGACGATCAGGCTGATGAGCATCCCCTGCCCTTTCCCGATTGAAGACAAGGGATCTTACGCCAGAATTGCGCTGAGCACCGCGTTCAGACGCTGTAGCCCCTCCGATGTCGCAACCAGACGGTCGGCATCGCGCGTCAGGAAACCGCCGTCGATCAGGCGGGACAAGGCTGCCGGATCCACGAAATCGTCCAACGATCGGCCGGCTTCCTCCACCAGACGAGCAAGCCGCACCCCCTCGCTCAGGCGCAGCCCCATCATCAGCAGTTCGGTGCCGCGGGCATCGCGGTCGATGGGATCGGGGGCGGCGGCACCATGCCCGTCGCGCTCCACCCGTTCCAGCCAGATCTCCGGGGCGCGATGGGCGCGGGTGGCGAACTTCTCGCCGTCCAGCGTCAGCCGGCCATGGGCGCCGGGACCGATGCCGACATAGTCGCCATAGCGCCAATAGGTTAGGTTGTGGCGGCTTTCCTCGCCGGGGCGGGCATGGTTGGAAATCTCATAGGCCGGCAGCCCCGCTGCGGTCAGCTGGCTCTGCGTGGCCTCGTAGAGATCGCCGGCCAGTTCCTCGTCGGGCAGTACCAGGTCGCCGCGGGCATGCAGCGGATAGAAGGCGGTGCCCTCTTCGATCGTCAGCTGATAGACCGAAAGGTGGCCGACCGCGTAATCCAGCGCGCGTGCAAGCTCCGCCTGCCACGCCGCCACCGTCTGGCCGGGACGGGCATAGATCAGGTCGAAGGAAAAGCGGTCGAAGGTCCGCGCCGCCAGTTCGATGGCGCCGGTCGCCTCCGCCGCGTTGTGCTGGCGGCCGAGGAACTTCAGGCTGGCATCGTCCAGCGCCTGGATGCCCAGCGACACGCGGTTGATCCCGGCGCTGCGGAAGGCACGGAACTTGTCGGCCTCGACGGAGGTCGGGTTGGCCTCCAGCGTCACCTCCAACCCGTCGGCGACCTGCCAACGTTGGGCGACCCGGTCGATGATGGCGCCGACCGTGGCCGGTTCCATCAGCGACGGGGTGCCGCCGCCGAAGAAGATCGAGGTGACGGTGCAGCCGGCGGTCAGGTCGGCGTAATGGTCCAGCTCGCGCAGCAACCCGGCCCGCCAGCGGTCATGGTCGACCCGCTCGCGGACATGGCTGTTGAAATCGCAATAGGGGCACTTCGATTTGCAGAAGGGCCAATGGACGTAGACGGCAAAACCAGGATCAGACACGCTCACTGGAAACACCGCTCCACCAGCTGGCGGAAGGCATCGGCACGGTGGCTCATCTCGTGCTTCTTGGCCGGATCCATTTCGCCGAAAGACAGCTTGTGGCCGTCCGGCAGGAACATCGGGTCATAGCCGAAGCCGTGGGGACCGCGCGGCGGCCACACCAGCGTGCCGTAGCAGCGACCCTCCACCGTCTCGACATGGCCGTCCGGCCAGGCGAGCGACAGGGCGCAGACGAAATAGGCGCTGCGATCCGCCTTCCCTGCTATCCCCTCCTCGACCTTCCGCATCGCCATGGCGAAGTCCTTGGTCGGGCCGGCCCAGCGGGCGGAATAGATGCCGGGATCGCCGTTCAGCGCCGGCACCACCAGCCCGCTGTCGTCGGCGAGCGCGACATGGCCGGCGGCCGCCGCGGCCTTCGCCTTCAGCTCCGCATTGGCGATGAAGGTGGTCCCGGTCTCTTCCGGTTCGGGCAGGCCCAGCTCCCCGGCCGAGGTGAAGGTGGCGACATACGGGCCGAGCAGATCGGCGATCTCGCGCACCTTGCCCTTGTTGTGGCTGGCGATGACGAGCGTGTCGCCGGTGAAGCGGCGGGGAGCGGACATGGGAACGAACCTCTGGGTGATGAACGTCTGGCAGATGCCGGCTTACTTGATGCCGAGGACCTGCTTCTGCAACGCCACCAGCTCGTTCACGCCCTTGCGGGCGAGCGCCAGCAGCTCCATGAACTGCGGCTCGGAGAAGGGGGTTTCCTCGGCGGTGCCCTGGATTTCGACGATGCCGGCCTTGCCGGTCAGGACGAAATTGGCGTCGGCCTGTGCCTTGGAATCCTCGTCATAGTCGAGGTCGAGCACGGCGTTGCCCTGATAGAGGCCGCAGGACACGGCGGCGACCTGATCGGTCAGCGGCATGGTCTTCAGCGCGCCGATCTGCATCAGATGCTGGAAGGCGAGATGCAGGGCGACATAGCTGCCGGTGATGGCGGCGGTGCGGGTGCCGCCGTCGGCCTGGATGACGTCGCAGTCGATCTTGATCTGCTTTTCGCCCATGGCAGACCGGTCGGTGACGGCGCGTAGCGCGCGGCCGATCAGGCGCTGGATTTCCTGGGTGCGGCCGGACTGCTTGCCCTTCGCCGCTTCGCGGTCGGTGCGGCTGTGGGTGGAGCGCGGCAGCATACCATATTCGGCGGTGACCCAGCCGAGCCCGGTGTTCTTCAGGAAACGCGGCACCGTCTCGTCGACGCTGGCGGTGCACAGCACATGCGTGTTGCCGAAGCGCACCATGCAGGAGCCCTCGGCATAGCGGCTGAAGCCGGGCTCGAGGGAGACGGTGCGCAGTTGGTCGAAGGCGCGGCCGGAGGGGCGCATGGGCATCATTCCGAAGGTCGTTTGCGGTTCGGCGGCAAGCTAACGGCTCTGCCCGCCTCCGTCCAGCACGGCGTCGGCGATCATTGGTGGCGGTGCCGGGCGCGTCGCCCGCTCCAGCCACAGGGTCAGCAGCGGCACGGCAAGCCCGATGGTGATGGAGATGGTCGCCATGGTCGTCACATGCTCCAGCCGGCCGTCGGCGCCGTTGGTCAGGATCTCGGCCGACAGGAAGGCGCCGAAGGCGGAGCTGAGATGCTGCACCGCCGACACCAGCGCCATGAAGCCGGCGCGCTCCTGCGGGTCCGGCACGCGGGAGAAGGCGGCGCCGTTGGCGACCATGCGGATGCCGACGAAGGTCATGAAGAAGGGGAACAGCCCCAGCACCGGCATCCAGGGCCGGTAGCCGATGAAGGCGAAGAAGATCACCAGGCTCAGCCCCACCGTCGCGGCGAAGGTGACGGCGCTGGAGCCATGACGGTCGACCAGCCGCCCGGCCCAGCGCGCGGCGAAGAAGCTCAGCGTGCCGCCGGTCATGTAGACCAGGCTCAGGTGGTCGCGCGGGAAGCCCAGATTGCCCTGCACATAGGCGGCGATGTTGGGGACGATCATGAACTGCTGAACCTGCACCAGCGCCACGGTGGCATAGGCCAACCAGACTTTGCGGCGCGACAGCAGCGCCGTTATCCGCACCCAGGCCCCCGTCTTCACCCCTGCCCCGGCGAGATGGCCGCGCTGCGGCGGCAGGATGGCGATGGCGGCCACGGCGACGATCAGGCCGGCGAAGGCCACCGCAAAGAAGGGCAGCCGCCAGCCGCCATAGAGCGCCAGTTCCAGCCCCACCGGCACCCCGGCGATGGCCGACAGCGAGAAGGCCGACATCACCGCCCCCATCGCCTGCCCCCGCCGCTGCGGCGCCACCTGATCGGTCACCGTGGCGATGGCGACCGCGACGGCCGGGCCGCCGAACAGGCCTGCCAGCACGCGCGCCGCCAGCAGCGATGGAAAGTCCCAGGCCAGCCCGCCCAATGCCGTGGAGACGATCAGTCCGGCCATGGCGACGGCGAGCGCCCGGCGCCGGTCGAAGCGGTCGAGCAGCATCGAGCCGATCAACCCGGCCAAGGCCGCAGCTGCGGTATAGCTGCCGCCGATATAGCCGATGTGTGCCGCCGGGATGTTCAGCGCCCGGGCGAAGTCGGGACCGAGCGGCATCACCATCATGAAATCGAGGATGTTGATGAACTGCACCGCCGCGATCACCAGCGTGATGCGGCGTTCGTCCGGCGTCAGCGCGCCCGCAGATTTGGGTGCCAGGGACAAGATGGCGGCTCCGGGAGGGAATAAGCGCGTCGGTTGTGTTCCGCACTGCATGATACCAGTCGTTTCCAGGCCTTCCCAACCGGCATGGTCATGCACGGAAAGCGGATCAGATAGGATGTGAAGCAAACTGGATGTGTCGCCAATCGTCAAAAAAATGCATGATTCGTACAAAAAGCGGGCAATGGAGGCTTGGCGAGTTGCGCGTGCGGCGTATACCATCGCGACCCCACCGTCGGCAGCGCACCGCACAAAAGGCACCAACGAAGACCGACGGGCATCAGCACTCCGTTGAGGAACACGACATCCATGTCCGACACCAAGCGCGTCACCGACGAAGAGGCCCTGCTGCTGCATTCCAGCGGCCGGCCCGGCAAGCTGGAAATCACTCCGACCAAGCCGCTGACCACCCAGCGCGATCTGGCGCTGGCCTATTCGCCCGGCGTCGCCGCGCCCTGCCTGCGCATCGCCGAGGATCCGTCCCTTGCCTATGACTACACGGCCAAGGGCAACATCGTCGCCATCATCTCCAACGGCACGGCCGTGCTGGGTCTGGGTGACCTGGGCGCGCTCGCCGGCAAGCCGGTGATGGAAGGCAAGGCGGTGCTGTTCAAGCGCTTCGCCGATGTCGACGGCATCGACCTGGAGGTTGACACCCGCGACGTGGACGAGTTCGTCAACTGCGTGCGTTTCCTCGGCCCCAGCTTCGGCGGCATCAACCTGGAAGACATCAAGGCGCCCGACTGCTTTATCATCGAGGAGCGGCTGCGCGAGCTGCTGGACATCCCGGTCTTCCACGACGACCAGCACGGCACAGCGATCATCGCCGCCGCCGGCCTAATCAACGCCTGCGACATCACCGGCCGCAAGATCGAAGACGTGAAGATGGTGGTGAACGGCGCCGGCGCGGCGGGCATCGCCTGCGCCGAGCTGTTCTGCACGATGGGTGTTTCACGTGAAAACATCATCCTGTGCGACACCAAGGGCGTGGTCTATCGCGGCCGCACCAACGGCATGAACCAGTGGAAGTCGTCCTTCGCCGTCGACACCGACAAGCGCACGCTGGAAGAGGCGGTGGCCGGCTCCGACGTGTTCGTCGGCCTGTCGGCCAAGGGGGCGATGACGCAGGAGATGGTGAAGTCGATGGCGGCCAAGCCGATCATCTTCGCCCTCGCCAACCCCGATCCGGAGATTACGCCGGAGGATGTGAAGGCGGTGCGGGCCGATGCCATCGTGGCGACCGGACGCTCCGACTATCCGAACCAGGTCAACAACGTCCTTGGCTTCCCCTACCTGTTCCGCGGCGCGCTGGACGTCCGCGCCACCACCATCAACGAGGCGATGAAGGTCGCCGCCGCCAAGGCGCTGGCGGCGCTGGCGCGCGAGGATGTGCCGGACGAGGTCGACGCCGCCTATTCCGGGCGCCGGCTGCGCTATGGCCCGGACTACATCATCCCGGTGCCCTTCGACCCGCGCCTGATCGTCACCGTCCCGGCCGCCGTCGCCCAGGCGGCGATGGAAAGTGGCGTGGCGCGCAAGCCGATCCTCGACCTGACCAGCTACAAGCACAGCCTGCGCACCCGTCTGGACCCGACCGCCGACAGCCTGGAACTGATCCTGGAGAAGGTGCGGACCAACCCGCGCCGCGTCGTCTTCGCCGAGGGCGAGGAGGAGCGGACGATCCGCGCCGCCATGGCCTTCCGCGCCCACGGCTATGGCATCCCGGTTCTGATCGGCCGCGAGGAGGTCATTAAGGAACAGCTGGCGGCGATGGGCCAGCCGCATGTCCAGTTCGAAATCCACAATGCCCGCCTGTCGGACGCCAACCGGCGTTATGCCGACTACCTCTACCGCCGTCTGCAGCGCAAGGGCGCCCTGCTGCGCGACTGCCAGCGGATGGTCAACCAGGACCGCAACGTCTTCGCCGCCTGCATGGTGGCGCAGGGCGATGCCCATGCCATGGTGACCGGCCTGACCCGCAGCTTCGGCGTCGCCTACGAGGAAATCCGCCGCGTCTTCGACCCGAAGGCGAGCGAGCCGGTGTTCGGCCTGCATCTGTTCATCACCCGCAACCGCACCGTCTTCATCGCCGACACCACCGTCCATGTCCGTCCCGACGGCAAGACGCTGGCCGACATCGCGGTCGGCGCCGCGGCCAAGGCCCGGCAGATGGGGCACGAACCGCGGATCGCGATGCTGTCCTTCTCCAACTTCGGCCAGACGCCGCACCCGAACACCGATCCGCTGCGCGAAGCCCTGTCGATCCTCGACAGCCGCCGAGTCGATTTCGAGTATGACGGCGAGATGTCGGCCGACGTGGCGCTGGATTACCAGCTGATGAAGCGGGTCTACCCGTTCTCGCGGCTGTCCGGTCCGGCCAACGTGCTGATCATGCCCGGCCTGCATTCCGCCAACATCTCGGCCAAGCTGCTGAACAAGATGGCCGGCGGCCAGATGATCGGCCCGCTGCTGATCGGCCTGGACAAGCCGGCGCAGATCGTCAGCATGGGCGCCTCGGTCAACGACATCGTCACCGCCGCGGCGCTGGCGGCGCATGATTCGTTGCCCTGGTAAAGTAACGCTCTATCCAAGAGTCCCCTCTCCCCCCTGGGGAGAGGGTTAGGGTGAGGGGGGCACACATGCCGGACTGTCTTCGGCTGTGCCGAACCCCCTCATCCCGACCTTCTCCCCAGGGGGGAGAAGGAGAGCTCAAGCCTCAGCCCAGCGCCTTGTAAAAGTACGTCGTGTCGCAGAACCCGCCTTTCGGCCACAAAGCGTAGTTCGGGATGACGCCGACCTTCACCCAGCCGGCCCGCTCATACAGCCGTTCCGCCTCGGGCGACGCGGTATCCAGCACCAGCAGGGTCTTGCCGGCGGCGCGGCCGGCTTCCTCGGCCGCCTGCATCAGGGCGGCGCCGACGCCCCGGCGGCGGGCGCGGCGGTGGACCAGCATCTTGGACAGGTCGGCGCGGTGCGGCTGGTTCGGCGGCTGGCCGACCACCAACTGGACGGTGCCCAGCACGCCCTCCCCGTCCTCCGCCACCAGCAGAATGCGCTCCCCCTGCTCCACCCCGGCCACCACACTCCTCCAGAAGTTCTCAGCGGTGGCGCGGTCGAGCGGTGCCATGAAGCTGACCGACGCACCGCCCGCCACGCAATCCAGCAGTACGTCGGTCAGCCTCGGCACGGCTGCGTGAGCCTCCGCAGAAGACAGCATGCGCACCGTCACGGCAGCGGCGCCGCTCTCCCCACCTCGCTGGCCGGAGTCCAGGCAGGCACTGTCCATCGCATGCTCCTTTCAGCGTTTAACCGCGTTTAAGCCAAGGCGCCCGTCGGTGGTCAGCGCCACGATGTAGCGGGCGGTGTGGTCGGTCGGATTGTGGAAGCCGGTCGGCCGGTCGAGCCGCATGGCAAGGCAGTCGCCGGTGGACAGGCGGTGCGTCACCTCCCCCACCGTCAGTTCGATGGTGCCGTCCAGCAGATAGACCTGCTGCTCCACCATGGCGGCGCGGTTGCCGCTGTCGTAGGAGACGCGGGCGCCCGGCGGCAGCTCCACCTCCACCAGTTCGATGGGCGACGGATAGCCCGGCGGCGACAGGTTGCGGCGGCGATAGCCGGTGGCGGGGTCGGCCCAGGCGATCTGGTTGTCGCGGCGTGCGATCGGGCTGGCATCCGTGCGCTCGGCTTCCGCGAACAACGCCGCCAGCGTCACCCCCAATCCGGCGGCCAGCCGGTCGAGCACGGAGGCCGTCGGACTGCTCTCCCCCCGTTCCACCAGCGAGATCATCGAGCGGCTGACGCCCGAGCGCTCCGCCAAACCATCCAGCGTCAGGCTACGATCTGCACGCAGGGCACGCAGGCGGGCGGCAAGGCGGCTGTCTATATCGGTTTTCGCGCTTTCCATGATGATAGAATGAAGATCTATAATATTGGAGTCAACGAAGGACCGCACAGTTGCGGCCATGAATCTTTTATGACCGCCGCGCGGCATGCGCGACGATGGTGTAGAAGGGCTGATCGTCACGCTGCCTGCCCTTTCAACCCTTTACTCCGGTGCCGTTCCCATGCGCCTGAAGGCGTCGCCGCCCACCTCGCTGCTGACCGCGATCCTGTTGATGCTGGTGCCCCTGCTGGGCGTGCTGGCCTGGGCGGTCCATGCCGGGGCGTTGCATGGCGGGCTGGCGCTGGCCGCGGCTGCGGCTGCGCTCGTGGGTGCGGTCCTGGTCCTGCGCACCTACCGCAGTGATGCCGACGCGATGACCGACTACGCCGGCCGGCTGGCCGAGACCGACGAGCCGCTGGCCCCGGCCGGCACGCCGCCCGCCTTGAAGGCGCTGGCTACGACCATCGGCCGTCTGCACCGGGTCGGCCTGCGCCGGGCCGAGAGCGTGCGGATGCAGCTCGATGCCGACGAGGCGGTGATCGACGCCCTGCCCGCCCCACTGCTGCTGATGGACGCCGAACGGCAGGTGGTGCGCGCCAACCGCACTGCGCGGGAGCTGTTCGGCGACAAGGTCGTCGACCGCGACCTCGCTTCGTCCTTGCGCACGCCGGCGGTGCTGGAGGCGGTGGACTCCGTGCTGCGCGGCGGTGCGTCCCGCATCATCGAGTTCACGCTGCCGGTTCCGGTGGAGCGCAGCTTCGAAGCGCAGGTGAAGCCGTTCCAGCGGCTGGTGCCTGAACCCGATCCGTCCCTGCTTGATGGCGAGATCGAGGAGGAGTCGGCGCCGCGGCCGCCCACCGTCGCCCGCATGGCGATCCTGACCCTGCACGACGTCACCGCCGCCCGCCGGTCGGAGCAGATGCGCGCCGACTTCATCGCCAACGCCAGCCACGAGCTGCGCACGCCGCTGTCCTCGTTGCTGGGGTTCATCGAGACTCTGCGCGGCCCCGCCCGTGACGATCCGGAGGCGCAGGACCGCTTCCTGGCAATCATGCATGACCAGGCCAGCCGCATGACCCGGCTGGTCAACGACCTGCTGTCGCTGTCCCGCATCGAGTTGGACGAGCATATGCCGCCCAGCGGCCGGGTCGATGTGGTGGAGGAACTGGAGAACGTCATCGCCGCGCTGCAGCTGAAGGCGGCGGAGCGCCGCATCCGCCTGCGTCTGGAAGCGCCGGAGGAGCTGCCGCCCGTCGTCGGCGATGAGGACCAGCTGACCCAGGTCTTCCAGAACCTCGTCAGCAACGCGATCAAATACACGCGCGAAGACACCGACGTGACCGTCACTGTCGCGCTGGCCGACGGGGCGGCGGTGGGCTTCACCGGGCTGCCGGCATCCGGCGGTGTGGTGAAGGACAAGCGCGCGCTGCGCGGCGGCACCGCAATGGTGTCGGTGTCGGTGCGCGACCGGGGCGACGGCATCGCCCGCACCCATCTGCCCCGCCTGACCGAGCGCTTCTACCGCGTCGATGCCGCGCGATCCCGCGCCATGGGCGGCACCGGGCTGGGGCTGGCCATCGTCAAGCACATCCTGAACCGCCACCGCGGCCGGCTGACCATCGAAAGCGAGGTCGGGGTGGGCAGCGCCTTTACGGTTTATCTGCCTGCGGTGGGAGAGGCGGTTTCTCCCTCTCCCCCCCGGGGAGAGGGCCGGGGTGAGGGGGAAGCACTGCGTGTGTTCTCCAAA
>NZ_LGQY01000022.1:0-38923 GCF_003116065.1 Azospirillum sp. TSO5
CCCGCCGATCTGCCGCCGGCCCAGCATCGCCACCGCGATCACCGCCAGCAGCGAGGCCGCCAGCGCCGGCAGGGCCAAGCCGCCGAGGGCGACCGCCGCGAGCGCCGTGCCGGAGAGGAGCGCCAGCAGCACCGTCGCCATCGCCGGCCGGCCCTGTGCCGCCGCCAGCCCGTCGCGTCGCGCCGGGGACAGGGCGCGCGCCATCGCCGCCAGCCCGCAGCGCGACAGGGCGCCGGCCGCCACCAGCGCCGCGACTGTCGCCGGCACCGGCAGGGCGGCCAGCGCCGCCGCACGGATGCCGGTGGAGAAGATGAGCGCCAGCACGCCATAGCTGCCGACCCGGCTGTCGCGCATGATCTCCAGCTTGCGTGCCACGTCGCGTCCGCCGCCGAAGCCGTCGGCGACGTCGGCCGCACCATCCTCGTGCAGCCCGCCGGTCAGCCGCACCGTCGCCGCCAGCGCCAGCAGCGCACCGGCCAGCGGCGGCAGGTGCAGCGCAGCGGCAGCGGCGAACACCACTCCGCCGGCCAGCCCGACCAGCGCACCGACCAGCGGAAACCACCCCATCGCCCGCGCCGCCGCGCCCTCGGCCAGCGGGCCATTGAGCGGACCCAGGGGCGGGAAGGGCAGGCGGGTCAGGAACACCAGCGCCAGGGCGGCGTCCTGTGTCCAGCGCGGGGAGGGGGTGGGGGCGGTGGTCGCGTCAGGCATGATCGGCATCGACTACGCCCAACCGGCGTCCGGCGCAACCCTGCTCGGCGGGTGGTTCCGCACCGTTCGCACAGGTCCGATTCCTTGACCAGAACACTCGGTCCGCCTACTTTGTCCGTTTGAACTCCCCCTACCAGCATCGAGCACCCATGGCCCGTCTTCCGATCCTCGTCGCCCCGCATCCGATCCTGAAGCGCAAGGCGCAACCCGTCGCCGAAGTGGATGCGCGCGTCGTCAAGCTGATGGACGACATGGTGGAGACCATGTACGACGCCAACGGCATCGGTCTGGCCGCTCCGCAGGTCGGCGTGCTCGACCGCGTCATCGTCGTCGACGTCCACGAGAAGGGCGAGCCGGCGAACCCGATGCGCCTCGCCAACCCGGAAATCGTCTGGTCGTCCGACGAGAAGTCGGTGTGCGAGGAAGGCTGCCTGTCGGTGCCGGAGCAGTATGCCGAGGTCACCCGGCCCCAGCGCATCCGCGTCCGCTATCTGGACGAAAAGAACCAGCAGCAGGAGATGGAGGCCGACGGGATGCTCGCCACCTGCATCCAGCATGAGATCGACCATCTGAACGGCGTCCTGTTCGTCGATTACCTGTCGATGCTGAAGCGGAACATCCTGCTGAAGAAGGTCCAGAAGATGCAGAAGGCGACGGCCTGACCAGCCCAAAAACAGAACTGCGATTTGATCCGATGACCCCGCTCCGTCTCGTCTTCATGGGCACGCCGGATTTCGCCGTGCCCAGCCTTGCCGCGCTGATCGAGGCGGGGCATCAGGTCGTCTGCGCCTACAGCCAGCCGCCGCGCCCGGCCGGCCGCGGTCAGCAGGTGCAGAAGTCCCCCGTCCACCGCTTCGCCGAGGAGCACGGCATCCCCGTGCGCACGCCCAAGAGCCTGCGCAACGCCGAGGCCCAGGCGGAGTTCGCGGCCCTTGAAGCCGATGCGGCGGTGGTCGCCGCCTATGGCCTGATCCTGCCGCAGCCGATCCTCGACGCGCCGCGGCTGGGTTGCGTCAACGTGCATGGCTCTCTGCTGCCGCGCTGGCGCGGGGCGGCGCCGATCCAGCGCTCCATCCTGGCCGGCGATGCCGAGACCGGGATCACCATCATGCAGATGGACATCGGGCTCGACACCGGCGCCATGCTGTCGAAAGAGGCGGTGGCGATCACCCCCGCCACCACCGCCAGCAGCCTGCATGACGAGCTGGCCGCCCTTGGCGCCCGCATGATCGTCCCGGCGCTGGACGGGCTGGCCGCCGGCACGCTGGCCGCCGTGCCGCAGCCGGAAGGGGGCGTCACCTACGCCGCCAAGCTGACGCGCGAGGATGGCCGGCTCGACTGGACCCGGTCCGCCGCTTATGTCGAGCGGCAGGTCCGGGCGCTGACGCCGTGGCCCGGCTGCTGGTTCGATGCCGCGAACGGCGAGCGTATCAAGGTGTTGGCGGCAGAACCCGCGACCGGCACCGGCACGCCCGGCACCTTGCTGGACGATCGGCTGACGGTTGCCTGCGCCGACGGGGCGGTGCGGCTGGTAAAGGTGCAGCGGCCGGGCAAGGCGCCGGTGGATGGCGCTGCCTTCCTGCGCGGCTTCGCGCTGGCGGTCGGGCAGCCGGTCTCCGCCGAAGCTGTTGCGGACTGACCGCCGTGCAGCGCTGGAAACTGACCGTCGAGTATGACGGCCGTCCCTTCGTCGGCTGGCAGCGCCAGGACAACGGCCCCTCCGTCCAGCAGAGCCTGGAGGAGGCGGTGCAGCGCCTGTCGGGCGAGGTGGTGCGGGTCCATGGCTCCGGCCGCACCGACGCCGGTGTGCACGCACTGGGGCAGGTCTGCCATTTCGACCTGGAGAAGCCCTTCACCGGGCTGAAGCTGCGCGACGCCCTGAACTTCCACCTGAAGCCGGCCCCCATCGCGGTGCTGGAGGTGGAGGCGGTTGCTGAGGACTTCCACGCCCGGCTGACCTCGACCGGCCGCGCCTATGTCTACCGCATCGTCAACCGCCGGGCGCCGCTGGCGCTCGACGCCGGCCGGGCGTGGCACGTCACCCGCCCGCTGGATGCGGAGGCGATGCACGCGGCGGCGCAAGTGCTGGTTGGTCAGCATGACTTCACCAGCTTCCGCGCCGCGCTGTGTCAGGCGAAGTCGCCGGTGAAGACGCTCGACCGGCTGGATGTGGAGCGCCAGGGCGAGGAAATCCGCATCCATGCCGCGGCACGTTCCTTCCTGCACCATCAGGTCCGCAACATGGTCGGCACGCTGGAACTGGTCGGCGCCGGCAAATGGACCCCCGACGACGTGCGCCGCGCGCTGGAAGCCCGCGACCGCGCCAAGGCAGGGCCGACCTGCCCGTCGGATGGGCTCTATTTCATGGCGGCGCGTTACTAAAGACATAGCGAAGACGGCATAGTCACGCTGATTTGTGAGACTGCCGGGCTTTCTGCAAAACTGTTCCCACTCAGCAGTGAATGTTGTATGTAGTCTTCTCAAGGCGCTTTGACCTTGAGGTGCGGTCACTTGCTTTCCTTTTCTGGCAACAATCGGAAGGCCGCTTTTGTGTTTCCGAAAACTTAGCATCTCTGATTGCATATGATTTACCAAGGTTACGGTATCGGCAGGCGGATGTAGCGGGAAGGTCTGCGAGAATGTCATTTTGCAACCGCCGGATCGGAAATCTACACTCTTTGATTGTCAAATTGGAGGTTTGCAAGTCCAGATGTTCGAGGGGAGGCGCCATGCAAAGCGCTGGCGCCGCCGATGTCCGATCGCCGGTCGGGGTTGGATGATGCAACCGCCGCCAAGTGTGCGCCATCCTCGGCCGTCACCGCGATCCCGCCGATTGCGGACTTGGCTCATCCTGCTGGTCACCGCCGTGGCCGTGCCGCTCGTCCTTTTTTCCGGTTTCCTGCTTGTCCGGAACGTGAAAGCCCAAGCCAGGGAAACCGAGCGGCTGGTCCGTGACAGGGCGCACCTATTGGCCGAGGATGTGGACCGGGAAGTGGCGCGACTGATCGCTGCGGCTGAAGTCCTTGCCACGTCCGAGAGTCTGGTGGTGGGCGACCTTGCCACCTTCCACCGGCGCGCCGTCGAGGTGAGGGACCATCTCGGCACCAACGTGGTCCTGCGCGACTTGGCGAACCAGCAGATCGTCAACACCCGGGTGCCCTGGGGAACGCCCCTGCCCGCGAACTCCGGCCTGGTCACCGACCAGCGGGCGATCGCGACGCGGAAACCGCAGGTGTCCGGCCTGGTCACGGGCGGTGTGACGCGGGCGCCGCATCTGATCGTCGTGGTGCCGGTGATCTGCGACGGGGATGTCCGCTTTCTGTTGAGCCTGACCATTACCCAGGAACGGCTCCAGACCATTGTCTCTCCCGAGCGTCTTCCCCGCGGCTGGCGGGCTGGGGTGATCGACGAGGACGGGACCGTCATCGCCCGCTCGCATCAGGCCGAACAGTTCGTCGGCCAGTCGCTGCCGACGGATATGTGGGCCGGGATGCGCGACGCGCCCGAGGGTGTCCATCGCGCGATCAATCTGGAGGGAGTATCCGCGTTTCAGGCCTACAGCCGCTCCGGGACAACTGGATGGGTGGTCGCCGCCAGCGTTCCCCAGTCCCTGATGGCGGTGCCTGCGCGTGAGACGCTGCTGCTGTTCGTTGGGGGCGGGCTTGTCCTCGTCCTGATCGGCATCGCCGCCGCCATCGGTTTGGGGCGTCGCCTGATGCGCCCGGTTGTGCAACTGGCCGAGGCTGCGGAAGCCTTGGGGGCGGGGCGTCTGCCGCCTGCCGACGCCGGCGGCGTTCTGGAGATCGACGCAGTCGGCAAAGCGATCCGGAATGCGGCGATCCTGATCCAGCAGCGTGAAGCGGATTTGGCCGAAAGCGAGGCCCGGAATCGCGCCATGGTCCAAACCGCGGCGGACGCCATGGTGGTCATCGACGACGCCGGCATCATCCAGTCGCTCAACCCGGCGGCGGAGCGCATCTTCGGCTATCGGGCGGAGGAGGCAAGCGGGCATACCGTCAGACTTCTGATGCCGGAACCGTGCCGCTCCGCCGACGATGTCGACGTCGTGACCTGCCTGTCCATGGGTGACCGGCGGGGCAATGGCGCCGGCCGCGACCTGATGGGGCGGCGCAAGGACGGCACGATATTCCCGATCGAACTGGCCATCGCCGAATGGACCTCCGGCAAGCGGCGCTATTTCAACGGAATCATCCGCGACATCACCGAACGCAAGTCTGCCGAGGATGCCCTGCGCGCGTCGAAGGCCGAAGCAGACCGCGCCAATATCGCCAAGTCGAAGTTCCTCGCCGCCGCCAGCCATGATCTGCGCCAGCCGGTCCAGGCCATGATGCTGTTCCAGAGCGCCCTGGAGGAGCGGCTCGACGGACATCCGGCCTTCCCTCTGCTGAAGTCGCTGGGCGAAGCGATGGGAGGCTTGCGGATGCTGCTAGACAGCCTGCTAGACGTGTCCAAGCTCGATGCCGGACTGATCGTCCCGACGCCGGTGGATATGCCGGTCGGGCCGCTCCTGGAGCGGCTTGGCGCCGAATATCAGGCCCAGGCCGCAGCCAAGGAGCTGCGCCTGCGGGTCGTCCCCAGCGGCGCGACCATCCGCAGCGACCCGGCATTGCTGGAGCGCATCCTGCGCAACCTCATCGAGAACGCATTGCGCTATACCGAACGGGGCGGTGTTCTGATCGGATGCCGGCGGCAGGGTGGCAACCTGCATATCGACGTGATCGATACCGGCATCGGCATCCAACCCGACAAGCACGAGGAGATCTTCGAGGAGTTCTTCCAGGTCGGCAATCCGGAGCGCGACCGCAGCAAGGGCCTGGGGCTGGGATTGGCGGTGGTGCGACGCCTCGCCCGGCTGCTCGGTCACCGGATCGAACTCCGCTCGTTGCCGGGGCGCGGCTCGATGTTCCGCGTCGAGGTGCCGGTGGTGGCCCTGCGTTCGTCCGGCTCCGGCAAGCCGAACAATGTGCACCCCGTGAATGGGCATCCCGTGAATGGGCATCCCAGCCTGATCCTGGTGATCGATGACGAGCCTCTGGTGCGCAATGGACTGCAGGCGATGCTGGAGAACTGGGGCTATCGGGTGCTGACCGCCGGTTCCATCCAGGATGCAGTCCTACTTGTCGATAGCGGCAAATGGCCGGACGCCATCCTCGCCGATTACCGGCTACGGGGTGGCGAGACCGGCCTGAATGCGATCAAGGCGGTGTGCGAACGCCTGAATGTGCCGGTGCCCGCAACGGTCATCACCGGCGATACCGCGCCTGAACGCCTGGTCGAGGTGCGGGCCGGCGGGCATGCGCTGCTCCACAAGCCGGTCGCGGCCGACGATCTGCGGAACGCCGTCGTGGAGATGTTGTCCGTCGTGGAGTGACGTCGGTCTGTGCACCGATGGGGGTCATGGGCCCCCCGGCGGCTCCGGTTGACGGCCGGTGCGCCCCGCCAGCCGCTCTTTCTCCGCGGTGAACACCGTCACCAGATGCTCGATCACCGCCCGCACCCGCGGCACCTCGCGGCGGTCGCGGTGGACCAGCAGCCACGCCTCGCGGGTCAATGGTGGGCCGGGCGGCGGGCCGGACTGCGGGCGGCGCTCCAACCCCGGCACGCCGTCCGCCAGCATGCAGGGCAGGAAGGCGATGCCGAAGCCGGCGACCGCCGCGGCAAGCTGCCCCTGCACGCTGTTGGAGCGGAAGGCGACGCGCCGGCCGCCGCCATGGCGGTCCAGCCACAGCGCCTCCGGCAGTTCGGCCATCGACTCGTCATAAGCGATCAGCGTGTCGGGGGCGCCCGGCGCGGCGTAGAGCCCATAGCCCAGCGTCGCCAGCCGCCGCCCGACCAGATCGCCGCGCTGCGGCCGGGCCAGCCGGATCGCCAGATCGGCCTCCCGCCGGGCGAGGCTGAGGGTGCGGTTGTCGACGATGATCTCCAGGTTCAGCGCCGGGTTGGCCGCCCGCAGCGACCCCAGGCGGGGGATCAGGAAGACGTCGGCCAGCGCCTGGGTCATCGTCAGCCGTACGGTGCCGCTGAGGCCGGCGGCGTCGCCCTCGCGGCGGCGGATCGCCTGGGCCCGCTCGTCCATCGCCTCGGCCAGGGCGCGGACGCTCTCGCCCTCCGCCGTCAGGACATAGCCGTCGGGGCGGCGCTCCATCAGGCTGCGGCCGAGCGTCGCTTCCAACGCAGCCAGCCGGCGCCCGACCGTGGCGTGGCTCAGCCGCAGGCTGCGTGCCGCCGCCGACAGGCTGCCGGCGCGGGCCAGTTCAAGGAAGACGCGCAAATCGTCCCAATCGAGCGGACCGGTGAATTTTTGAACAGTCATCGTGCAAGGATAGCGGATGGCTGCGCATCGGTGAACGGGGCAGCATGGTCTCCATCAACGCTCAAAACGATTGCGGAGCATTTCCCGATGACGACCCTTCCCGCCCGGACCCTGCGCCAGATCGTCGGCGCGCCGACCACCCCCGCTCCCTTGGACAAGGCGGTGCTGGTGCTGATCGACCTTCAGCGCGAATACACCGACGGCGCCCTGCGGCTGTCGGGCGTCGATGCGGCGGTGGAGCAGGCGGCGGAGTTGCTGGCCCTTGCCCGAACCAACGGCGTGCCGGTGATCCACATCGTCCATCACACCGCTGCGGGCGCGCCGGTGTTCGACCCGACCGGGCCGATGGCGGAGATCGTCCCGGCGGTCGCCCCGCGCGATGGCGAGCCGGTGGTTGTCAAAAAGCTCGCCAACGCCTTCGCCGGGACGGACCTGCAGACGGTGGCGCGCGATACCGGGCGGACGGAGATGATCGTCGCCGGCTTCATGACCCACAACTGCGTCAGCAGCACCGCGCGGTCGGCGGTGGATCATGGCTGGCGGGTGACGGTCGTGGCGTCGGCCACCGCCACCCGCGACCTGCCGGACGGCAAGGGCGGGGTGGTGCCGGCGGCCGACATCCAGCGCGGCGTGCTGACCGGCCTGTCCGACAGCCTCGCCACCGTGGTCGAGGATGCGCGGGCCTGGGGGTGAGCGAAGGAAGGGGGCGCGGTCGGCGCCCCCGCCGCATTCTTACTTCTTGTCGGCCTTCCAGTAGTAGTTGGTGTCGAAGCTCGGCCCCCAGACGAGGCCGGTGACGTTCTTGCGCTCCGCCACCATCTCGGTCTGCTGGAACATGATGACGAAGGGCGAGTCGGCCAGGACCGAGCGCTGAAGCTCCTCGTACATCTTGGCGCGCTTGGCGCTGTCGCGTTCCTCGACCGCGGCGGCGGTCTTCTTGGTCAGTTCCGGAATGTCCCAGGCATTGCGCCAGGCCAGCGGCTTGGCCTTGGCGTCGTCGCTGTTGTCGGGGTTGGAGGCGAAGGTGTCGGCGTTGGAGTTCGGATCCTGGTAATCCGCGCCCCACTGCTGGATCATCAGTTCATGGTTGCGGGCGCGGAACTTGGTCAGCACCTGCTTGCCGTCGCCGGGAATGATCTCGATCTTCACGCCGGCCTTGGCGGCGCTGGCCTGGATCGCCTGGGCCATGTCCTGGGTCGGGTTGGTGTTGCGCACGTCCATGCTGACGGTGAAGCCGTCGGGATAGCCGGCCTTCGCCAGCAGTTCCTTCGCCTTGGCCGGATCGTACTTGTAGGGGTTGTCGTTGACGGCGCCCAGGAAGCCCTTGGGCAGGAAGGCCTGATGGACGGCACCGATGCCGTTCATGATGGAGCCGGCCATGCCGTCGTAATCGACCAGATACTTGAAGGCCTCGCGCACCTCGGGCTTGGCCAGGGCGGGGACCTTCTGGTTCAGGCTGAGATACCACAGCGTGCCCTTCGGCGCCTGGACCAGACGGATGGCGTCGCTGGACTTCAGCGGCTCGAACTGCTCCGGCTTCAGGTTGCGCGCGACATCGACGTCGCCCTTCTCCAGCAGCAGGCGCTGGGTCGCCGGTTCCGCGATGTGGCGGATCAGCACGCGCTTCAGCTTCGGCGCGCCGCGCCAGTATTTCGTGTTGGCGTCGAAGGTCAGCAGCTCGCTCGGCTTCCACTGCTTCAGGATGAAGGGGCCGGAGCCGGCGGAGTTGGTCTTCAGCCAGCCGGCGCCGAAATCGCCGTCCTTCTCCTTGCTCTTCACCAGCTTGGAATCGATGACCGACGCGACGTCGGCGGTCAGGCAGTAGAGCACGAAGGTGGGGGCGTAGGCCTTGTCGGTGGTGAAGACCAGCGTCTTCGGATCGGTGGCGCGCACCATCTGGTCGACATTGTCCGGGGTCAGGCCGAACTGGGTCAGGATGAAGGCCGGACCCTTGTTCATCTTCACCGCGCGGGCGAAGGACCATGCCACGTCGTTGGCGGTCAGCGGGTTGCCGGAATGGAAATTGATGCCGTCGCGGATCTTGAAGGTGAAGGTCTTGCCGTCCGGCGACACGGTCCAGCTTTCGGCGACCTCGCCCTCGATCTTGCTGACGTCGTTGACGTCGAAATGGATCAGGCGGTCATAGACCTGGGCGCTGTATTCCGCGCCCGACAGCTCGAAGATCTCACCGGGGTCGAGGCTGACGATGTCGTCGAACTGCCACGCCATCACCAGCGAGTCCTTGGGCGTGGCGGCAATGGCCGGGCCGGCGAGGCTGACGAGGGCGAGAGCGGCGGCGCCGAGAACGGTCTGGGCAATAAGGCCGCGCTTGAAGCTGGTCATCCGTGAAGTCTCCCTGGAGGCCCGTTCGGGCACTGTTGAGAATTGAATCTTCCCGCTGCCTTCCCTGGTATGTCAACCCGGCAGGTTGGCCGGTTCCGCGCCGGCTGCTTCCGGCCCGCCCTTTCCATCGGGGACGGGTTGCAATTCGTGGGGAAAGCGCCTAGCTCCTATCGCCCCCCGGCACCATTCTTGTATTCGCGGACATTCGGCAGAAGGAAACCACCGTCATGGGCTATACCGTCGCGGTCATCGGCGCCACCGGCAATGTCGGGCGCGAGATCCTGCAAACGCTGGCCGAGCGGAAGTTCCCGGCCGACAAGGTCATCGCTCTGGCGTCGGAAAAGTCGATCGGCCAGGAGGTGTCCTATGGCGAGGACGACATCCTCAAGGTCCAGGATCTCAACAAGTTCGACTTCCATGGCGTGGACATCGTGCTGTCGTCGCCCGGCGCCAAGGTGTCGGCCGTCCATGTGCCGCGCGCTGCCGCCGCCGGTGCCATGGTGATCGACAACACCTCGCACTTCCGCATGGACCCCGACGTGCCGCTGGTGGTGCCGGAGGTGAACCCGGAGGCGCTGGTCGGCTATCGCAAGCGCGGCATCATCGCCAACCCCAACTGCTCGACCATCCAGATGGCGGTGGCGCTGAAGCCGCTGCACGACCGCTACAAGATCCGCCGCGTCGTGGTGTCGACCTACCAGTCGGTGTCGGGTGCCGGCAAGGAGGCGATGGACGAGCTGTTCACCCAGACCCGCGCCATCTTCGTCAACGACCCCATCACCAAGAGCGTCTTCCCCAAGCAGATCGCCTTCAACGTCATCCCCCAGATCGACGCCTTCATGGAGGATGGCTCCACCAAGGAAGAGTGGAAGATGATGGTGGAGACCAAGAAGATCCTCGATCCCAAGATCAAGGTCGCCGCCACCTGCGTCCGCGTGCCGACCTTCATCGGCCATGCCTTGTCGATCAACATCGAGACGGAGGAGCCGATCAGCGCGGAGGAGGCCCGCGTCGTGCTGCGCGCCGCTCCCGGCGTGTCGGTGGTCGACCAGCAGACCAGTGACGGCTATGTCACGCCGGTCGAGGTCGCCGGCGACAACCCGGTCTTCGTCAGCCGCATCCGCGACGACTTCACGGTGGAGAACGGCCTGTCCTTCTGGTGCGTCGCCGACAACCTGCGCAAGGGCGCGGCGCTGAACGCCGTGCAGATCGCCGAGCTGCTGGTGCGGGATTACATGGTGGAGTGAAGCGGCGGGTGGGGGCAAATCGCGGACGCTTCCCACCCTCCCAAATTGTCGGTAGGCTGAACCATCCCACCTGACCGGGCGGTTCCGTGCCTCGCATCCTGCCGCTGTTGTGCCTCGTCCTGCTGCTGCTCACCGGGTGCGGCGTCGATGCCGACCAGGACGCGCTGTGCCGGAAGCTGATTCCGGCCTTCGACGACGGGCCCGTCACCGACCTGTCCACCCGCTCCTACGCCGAGGACAAGCGGGTGCTGCGCGTCGATTACCGCAGCGGTGGACAAGCGCACTGGATCGCCTGCCGCTTCGCCGGCACCTCGATGGAAGAGGGGCGGCGCACCCTGGCGGCGGTAGCCACCGACCGCAACGGCTGGCTGACCGGCATCCGATTCGCCATGCTGCAGCAATGGCTGCGCATCAGGCCGCCGCGCGATGCCGTTGGCGTGGTGGTGGAGGTTCCGCGGGCGCAGCCGACGCGTTGGACGCCCATCCTGTTCCTGGTCCAGCAAATCATCAACGCCGCCACGGTGGCCTGCGTCTATGGGCTGCTGGCGCTGGGCTACACGCTGGTCTATGCCATCCTCGGCCAGATCAATCTGGCGATGGGGGAGCTGACGATGCTCGGCGCCATGCTGACGGCGATGGCGGCGGCCGGGCTGGGCATGGCCGGCTGGGCGACATGGCCGCCGGCTCTGCTGGGCGTGCTGGTGCTGGTGATGGGCTTCACCGCGGTGCAGGGCTGGACGATGGACCGGCTGGTCTTCCGCCGCCTGCGCGGGGTGCGCAGCCACACGCCGCTGATCGTCGCGGTCGGGCTGTCCATCGCCTATCAGGAGGGGGTGCGGCTGCTGCACGGCGCGCGCGACTGGTGGCCGGCGCCGGTGCTGACCGAGCGCTTCGACCTGCTGAGCGACGGGGCCTTCACCGTCACCGCGCTGACGGCGCAGCTGGCGATCCTGGCGCTGACCGGCGGGCTTTATGCGGCCTTGTGGGGGATCATGCAGCGCACCGCCTTCGGCCGGGCGCATCGGGCCTGCACCGACGACATCGCGGCGGCGGAGCTGGTGGGGGTGGACGTCAACCGGACGGTGGCGGCGACCTTCGCCATCGGCGGCGGACTGGCGGCAGCGGCGGGGGCGGTGATCGCGCTGTATTATGGCGGGGTGAACTTCTTCACCGGCTATCTGATCGGCTTCAAGGCGCTGGCCGCGGCGGTGGTCGGCGGCATCGGTTCGGTGCCGGGGGCGATGCTGGGCGGTGCCCTGCTGGGGCTGGTGGAGACCTTCTGGTCGGCCTATTTCGCGCTCGCCTACAAGGACATCGTCGCGTTCGGGCTGCTGACGCTGTTCCTGATCTACCGGCCGCAGGGATTGATGGGGCAGGCGCGGGGCAGGGGCGATTAGGTGGGAGGTGCCGGCCGGGGCATTGAGTCGCCGGCCGGCACCGTGACCGTCTTTACCCCACCTTCACCAGCGCATGCCGCTTCTTGCCGGCGCTGAGCTTGACCACGCCGTCGGCGTTCAGGTCCGCCGCCGTCGCCTTTGCCGCCTCGTCGGCGATCGGCCCGTCGTTCAGCTTGGCCCCACCGCCCTTGATGAGGCGACGCGCCTCGCCCTTCGACGCCGCCAGACCGGCGGACACCAGCAGGTCGACCACCGGCAGCCCGGCTTCCAGATCGGCGCGGGAGACCTCGATGCTGGGCAGCCCCTCGGCGGCGGCCCCTTCCTCGAAGGCGCGACGCGCGGTCTCGGCGGCCTCCAGCGCGGCCTCTTCGCCATGGGCGAGCCTGGTCACCTCATTGGCGAGGATCTTCTTGGCCTCGTTGATCTCGGCGCCCTGCAGGCTTTCCAGCCGGGCAACCTCGTCCAGCGGCAGTTCGGTGTAGAGGCGCAGGAAGCGGCCGACGTCGGCATCCTCGGTGTTGCGCCAGTATTGCCAGAAATCATAGCTGCTGAGCTTGTCGGCGGTCAGCCACACCGCGCCGGCGGCCGTCTTGCCCATCTTGGCGCCGGAGGACGTGGTCAGCAGCGGCGTGGTCAGGCCGAACAGCTCCGCCCCGTCGGTGCGGCGGCCGAGTTCGACGCCGTTGACGATGTTGCCCCACTGGTCCGACCCGCCCATCTGCAGCGTGCAGCCATAGCGCCGCTTCAGCTCCACGAAGTCGTAGGCCTGGAGGATCATGTAGTTGAATTCGAGGAAGGTCAGCGGCTGCTCGCGGTCCAGCCGCAGCTTGACCGATTCGAAGGACAGCATCCGGTTGATGGTGAAATGCCGGCCGATGTCGCGCAGCAGCGGGATGTATTTCAGCTCGTCCAGCCAGTCGGCGTTGTTCGCCATCACCGCGTCGGTCGGGCCATCTCCGAAGGTCAGGTAACGGCCGAAGATGCGCTTGATGCCCGCCATGTTGTTGCCGATGACCTCGTCGGTCAGCAGCTGGCGCGCCTCGTCCTTGCCCGACGGGTCGCCGATCTTGGTGGTGCCGCCGCCCATCAGGACGATCGGCTTGTGGCCGGTCTTCTGCAGCCAGCGCAGCATCATGATCGGCAGCAGGCTGCCGACATGCAAGCTGTCGGCGGTGCAGTCGAAGCCGATATAGGCGACGATCGGCCCCTTCGCCGCACGCTCGTCCAGCGTGGCGAGGTCGGTGCACTGGTGGATGAACCCGCGCTCCTGAAGGGTGCGCAGGAACTCCGAAGAGGGAGCCGAGGGGGTGGTCGTCGTCATGGCCGCAATCCGGCTGTCGTTGAAATGAAGGGCGGGCCCGCCGGCCGGGGAGGTCGGAGAATTCCCGCGGTCTGTTACCACGGAACGGCCCCTGCCTCAATGCGGCGGCCGGATCGCCGCCGGATGGCCGTGCGGGAACCGCTCCACCCGCCGGCCTGTTCTCCGGCACAAGCATCGCTGCGCTGCCGCAAGTCAAATCCCACAAGTTATGCCGGGGAATTCCCGCAATTCTTTCCTTGTCGCAATTGACATTGATTCGCAAAATAGATGTCCCGCCCTGACTGTATTTTGTGCAGCCCGCGTCCGACCCAAATGATAGTGACTATCAACTACACTTCTATTTCTGACGGAGATTTTTATTGTGCGAGTCCTTCGCCTGTGACAAGGTGCGACAAATTATCCATTCAGGAGCATCCCACCATGCAAGGCGATCAAGGGGTCCTGGACCGTTTGAACAAGCTGCTCACCGGCGAGCTGAGCGCGGCCGACCAGTATCTGTCCCACGCGCGGTCGATGGAAGACATGGGCCTCAAGGCGCTCGCCGAGCGCATCTCGCACGAGCGGGAAGAGGAGCTGGAGCATGCCGACAAGCTGATCCGCCGCATCCTGTTCCTGGAAGGCACGCCCGACGTCGCCAGCCGCGACCCGATTCACATCGGCAAGACCGTTCCGGAAATGATGCGGAACGACCTGAACCTGGAATATGAGGTGGTGGCCGCCCTGAAGGAGGCAATCGCCTATTGCGAGCAGGTGAAGGATTACGACACCCGCCGCATCCTGCTGGAACTGCTGGTCGACACCGAAGAAGACCACGCCCACTGGCTGGAACAGCAGCTTGGCCTGATCGACATGCTCGGCGTGCAGAATTACCTGCAGTCGGCCATGGGCGGCTTCCCGAGCTGAGAGGGGGACGGACCATGAAGGGCAACAGCGACGTCATCGCCCAGCTTCAGATCGTCCTGAAGGACCAGCTGACGCAGATCAACCAGTATTTCCTGCACGCCCGCATGCTGAAGAACTGGGGCGTCAAGGCTCTGGGCAAGTGGGAGTATCACGCCTCCATCGAGGTGATGAAGAGCGCGGACGAGATCATCGAACGCATCCTGTTCATCGAGGCGATCCCCAACCTCCAGGACCTCGGCAAGCTGCGCATCGGCGAGGACGTGCCGGAGATCCTGTCCAGCGACCTCGCCGCCGAGCGCGAGGCCCGCGACCGCATCGCCAATGCCATCGCCGTGTGCGAGCAAAAGGCCGACTACGTGTCGCGCGACGAGCTGTCCGAACTGCTGGAAGAGTCGGAAGAGCGCATCGACTATCTGGAAACCCAGCTGAGCCTGATCGACGACATCGGCCTGCCGAACTACATCCAGTCGGCGATGGGCGAGTTCAAGGAGTGACGTTGGGGGGCGGAGCTTTGCGGAGTTGGACCCCCTCAAACCCGCCCCAAAATCTCCTCCGCCAGCGCCTGCATCTCCGCTGCCGCCTGGGTCTTGCGCGCGGCCTCCGTCACCGACAGGCCGGTCATCAGCGTGCCGGCATAGGCGGTGCGGTTGCCGACCTGCGCCGTCGCCAGTTCCACCGCCGGCGGGGCGACCAGGTCATGCACCTTGGCGATCAGTTCGTCGGCGATGCGGGCGCGCGGCGGCACACGGTTCAGCACCAGCAGCAGCCGGCGCTTCTCCTGCGCCGCTAGGTCGATGGTCGGATGCACCGCCCACAGATCCATCGGGCTCGGCTGCACCGGTGCGATCACCAGCGTGGCGGCGCGGACGGCGATGCGCGCCTCGGTCTGGGCATGGGGCGGGCTGTCGATCACCACGATGTCGTGGGCGCGCGCCAGCTTCTCCACCTCCGCCTGGGTGCGCCAGCCGGTGATCTGCACATGGGTGAAGCCGGGCTGCCCGCCGGTCGCCTCGGCCCGCACGGCGTGCCAACGGGTCAGGCTGCCCTGCGGGTCGATGTCGACGGTGGCGACCTTGTACCCGAGCTGAGTCCAGGCGATGGCGAGATGGGCGGCCAGCGTGGTCTTGCCGGCGCCGCCTTTCTGCTGCGCCACGGTGAAGACCTTGCCCGTCATGCCCGCACCCATCATGTTGTGTTCGGTGATTGCGCATCCCCCTCATAACCTTGGGCATGGCACCGGTGCAACCGCGCGAATTGACACCGGTGCTGCACTGGCTAGAAAGACGCCGTGACCGACCATTCCGCACCCGATACCGGTGAGAAGCGCCCGGCGCTGATCCCGGCCACCCCCGCCGGCATCGCCCGTGCGGCCGAGTTGCTGCGCGCCGGCCGTCTGGTCGCCTTCCCGACCGAGACGGTCTATGGACTGGGCGCCGACGCCACCGACGACCGCGCCGTGGCGGCCATCTTCGCCGCCAAGGGCCGGCCGCAGTTCAATCCGCTGATCGTCCATGTGCCCGATCTGGTCGCCGCCCACTCCTGGGGCCTGTTCGACGACCGCGCCCACGATCTGGCGACGCAGTTCTGGCCCGGCCCGCTGACCATGGTGGTGCCGCGCCCGGCCAATTCCGCCCTGTCTCTGCTGGTCAGCGCCGGACTGGACAGCATCGCCATCCGCGTGCCCAACCACCCGGTGGCCCAAGCCATCCTGCGCGCCGTCGGCAAGCCGATCGCCGCGCCTAGCGCCAACCGCTCCGGCGCCGTCAGCCCGACCACGCCGCATCATGTGCTGGAAAGCCTGGGCGACCGGGTCGACGCCATCGTCGCCGGCGGCAAATGCATGGTCGGCCTTGAGTCCACCGTCATCGACCTGACCGGTCCGGAAGCGGTGCTGCTGCGCCCCGGCGCCGTGCTGCCCGACGAGATGGAGCGGCTGATCGGCCCGATCCGCCTGTCGGCCGGCGACCCGACGGCGCCCAAGTCGCCCGGCCAGTTGGAAAGCCACTATGCCCCGAATGCGGCGGTGCGCCTGAATGCATCGTCGGCGGAAGAAGACGAGGCCTTCCTGACCTTCGGCCCCGACCGCTTCGTCTTCGGCGGCACCACGCGGCTGAACCTGAGCCTGGAAGGCGACCTGAACGAGGCGGCGGCCAACCTGTTCTCCCACCTGCGAAACCTGGATCAGAGCGGCGCCAAGCGCATCGCCGTGATGCCGATCCCGGAGGTGGGGCTGGGGATGGCGATCAACGACCGCCTGCGCCGCGCGGCGGCACCGCGGAGCTAAATCCTGCCGTGGCGGCTGGTCTGCGCAACAGGTGCATGGAAATGGGGGCGGCCAGATTGTAGAAGTGTCGCGTTTCGATGCGTCCACCTCCACCTGCCGGACCCAAGCGCCATGACCAACATCGCCGCCGCTCTCGATCAGATCCGCGCCATCGTCGGCCCGTCCGGCATCCTCACCGACGCCGCCGACATGGCTCCCTATCTCGCGGAGTGGCGCGGGCGCTTCAAGGGCAACAGCCCGGCGGTGGTCCGCCCGGCCAGCACCGAGGAAGTCGCGGCGGTCGTGAAGATCTGCGCCGAGGCCGGCATCCCCATCGTGCCCCAGGGCGGCAACACCAGCCTCGTCGGCGGCTCCATCCCCTACGAGGAGGGGCGCGAGATCGTGCTCAGCCTGTCGCGCATGAACCGCATCCGCGACATCGACACGCTGAACTACACCATGACGGTCGAGGCCGGCGTGGTGCTGACCAGCATCCAGGAGGCCGCGGCCGACGCCGACCGCCTGTTCCCGCTGAGCCTGGGGGCGGAGGGCACGGCGCAGATCGGCGGCCTGATCTCCACCAACGCCGGCGGCATCAACGTCCTGCGCTACGGCAACACCCGCGACCTCGTGCTGGGGCTTGAGGTGGTTTTGGCCGACGGCCGCGTCTGGGACGGCATGCGCCGGCTGCGCAAGAACAACACCGGCTACGACCTGAAGAACCTGTTCGTCGGCGCCGAAGGCACGCTGGGCATCATCACCGCCGCCGTGCTGAAGCTGTTCCCGCGCCCGCGCCAGTCGATCACCGCCTTCGTCGCCGTGCCGAGCCCGGCGGCGGCCATCGAGCTGCTGGCCCGCCTGCGCGCCGCCTCCGGCGATGCCGTGTCGGCCTTCGAGCTGATGTCGCGCCGCTGCCTGGACTTCGCGCTGAAACACGTCGCCGGCACCATCGACCCGTTGTCGGAGCCGTCGCCCTGGTATGTGCTGACCGAACTGACCGCCGGCACCCGGTCCGACGCCTTCCAGGAGACGGTGGAAACCGCGCTGGGCGAGGCGTTCGAGGCCGAACTGGCGACCGACGCCACGCTGGCCCAGTCGGACGCCCAGGCCAAGCAGCTGTGGTTCATCCGCGAGGCGATTGTCGAGGCGCAGAAGTTCGAAGGCGGCTCGATCAAGAACGACGTGTCGATCCCGGTGTCCCGCGTCGCCGAGTTCATCGAACTGGCCGAAGCGGCGGTGGCGAAGGCCTGCCCCGGCATCCGCCCGACCCCCTTCGGCCATGTCGGCGACGGCAACATCCACTTCAACCTCAGCCAGCCCGAGGGCGCCGACACCAAGGCCTATCTCGACCGCTGGGACGAGATCTGCCACGTCGTCAACGAAGTGATCTTCAAGCTCGACGGCTCGATCTCCGCCGAGCATGGCGTCGGCCGCTTCAAGAAGGACGAGATGCCGGTCATCAAGGGGCCGGTGGAGTTCGACATGCTGCGCGCCATCAAGGCGACGCTCGACCCGAAAGGCCTGCTGAACCCGGGGAAGATGCTTCCCTGAACACCCCCTCACCAGCCGCCCGCGTCATAATATTGCGGGGGACAGGCTTGCGGCGAAAGACGTATGGCCGCGCTTGTCCCCGGCGCGACACAAGGCTATGGTGCGGCCTCCGATTGTTCTGCGCCTGTCGTACCGCGAGAGAGAGTTTTTCCGATGTCCAAGCCGCGCACTCTGTTCGACAAGATTTGGGACAGCCACGTCGTGCATCGCCAGGACGACGGCACCTGCATCCTCTATATCGACCGCCATCTGGTTCATGAAGTGACCAGCCCGCAGGCGTTCGAAGGACTGCGCGTCGCCGGCCGCAAGGTGCGGCGTCCGGAAGCCACTCTCGCCGTGCCCGACCACAACGTCCCCACCACCGACCGCTCCAAGGGCATCGTCGAGGAGGAAAGCCGGATCCAGGTGGAGACGCTGGACAAGAACGCCCGCGACTTCGGCGTCCGTTATTTCCCGATGGACGACGTCCGCCAGGGCATCGTGCACATCGTCGGTCCGGAACAGGGCTTCACCCTGCCTGGTGCGACCATCGTCTGCGGCGACAGCCACACCGCCACGCATGGCGCCTTCGGTGCGCTGGCCTTCGGCATCGGCACGTCGGAGGTGGAGCATGTGCTGGCCACCCAGACCCTGCTGCAGAAGCCGGCCAAGAACATGCTGATCCGCGTGGACGGCAAGGTGAACCCGGGCGTCACCGCCAAGGACATCGTGCTGGCCATCATCGGCAAGATCGGCACCGCCGGCGGCACCGGCTACGTCATCGAATTCGCGGGCGAAGCCATCCGCGACCTGTCGATGGAAGGCCGCATGACCGTCTGCAACATGGCGATCGAAGGCGGCGCCCGCGCCGGCCTGATCGCCCCGGACGAGAAGACTTTCGCCTATGTCCAGGGCCGCGCCCTGGCTCCGAAGGCCGGCGCCTGGGAGCAGGCCGTCCAGTACTGGAAGACGCTGCCGTCGGACGAGGGTGCGGTCTATGACGCCACCGTCGTGCTGAACGCCGCCGACATCGTCCCGCAGGTCACCTGGGGCACCAGCCCGGAAGACGTGCTGCCGATCACCGCGACCGTGCCGAACCCGGCCGAGATCGCCGATGCCGGCAAGCGCGCCGCCGTCGAGCGCTCGCTCGCCTACATGGGCCTGACCCCCGGCCAGCCGCTGACCGAGGTAAAGGTCGACACCGTTTTCATCGGCTCCTGCACCAACGGCCGCATTGAAGACCTGCGCGCCGCCGCCGAGGTCGCCAAGGGCCGCAAGGTCGCCGAGGGCGTCCGCGCCCTGGTGGTCCCCGGTTCGGGTCTGGTCAAGGAGCAGGCCGAGGAAGAGGGTCTGGACAAGATCTTCACCGAGGCCGGTTTCGAGTGGCGCGAGCCGGGCTGCTCCATGTGCCTGGCGATGAACGCCGACCGTCTGGCTCCCGGCGAGCGCAGCGCCTCGACCTCGAACCGCAACTTCGAAGGTCGTCAGGGCCGCGGCGGCCGCACCCACCTCGTCAGCCCGGCGATGGCCGTGGCGGCGGCGGTGACGGGGCATCTGGCCGACGTCCGCGCGCTGTAAGACTGTAAGGTAAAGTTGCTGGAGGGGCAGGCTCGGGGTTGTCCCCCGATCCTGCCCTTTTTGCATGGAGCGTCGCTTGGTGCTGCCGGTACGGTGGGCCGACGCCTCAGCGGGTATGCGCCTCCGGCGGCGCCTTGGTGTCCGGCGTCGGCGTGCCGTCGCCGCCCAGGAAGAACAGGTTGCGCAGGAAACCCGGCGCCAGCACCGCCAACGGGTTGACCGACACGTCGGGGTCGGACAGCGGTCCCTGCACATGCCAGGTGGCGGAGAAGATGCCCTGGCCTTCGCCGCCGCTGAGGATGTCGCCCAGCAGCGGGATCTGGCCGATCAGGCGGTTCAGGCCATAGACCGGGACGATGGTGCCCTGCAGGTTAGCGGTTTCCGTCTCCAGGTCGATCTGGCCCTCCAGCGTCAGGCCGAGCGCCGAGCCCGAAGTGCGCAGATCCTTGAGATTCAGCAGCCGGCCCTCCTTGCGGAAATCCGCCACCATGCGGCCGAACGCGATGCCCTTGCCGCCGCCCAGCAGTTCAGCAAACCCTGATGGCGAAATGGCGTTCAGGATGCGGGCCAGCGCCGGAACGTCGATCAGCGTGTAATCGCGGATTTCCGCCTTGCCGACGATGGCGGCATCGGCCCGCGGCTCGGCCGAGCGGCCGGTCAGGGTCAGCCGGCCGCCGCGCATTCGGTCGTTCAGATCCATCGCCTGCAGGGCGGAGCCCAGATCGTCGGCGTTGATGGCGAGGTCGTAGACACCCTGCGGACCCGGCCGCCATTTCATCGACACGCCGCCGCCTTCACTGCGGCCGGTGAGGTCCAGCAGGGTCCAGGCGGTGGTATTCCGCCGCATGGCTCCGGAGACCTGCCGCAGCCGCCGGCCCTCGCCGAACACCACCGAATCGAACTTGATGGTGACATCCAGCGGCGTCTTGCGGCCGTCGTCGGTGGGGGAGGGTGGCTTCTTGGGCGGCGGCGAGACGGCGCCCTCGCCCGACGGCGTCTTGCCGGTCAGGCCGCGGGCGTCCAGGCTGGCGCCGGTGATGGTACCGGCGTAGCCGCCGGTCGATGGGCCACCAGCCGGCCCGCCCGACTTGGCGGGAGGCAGCACGGTCAGGTCGGCGCGCAGATCGGTCTGGCCCAGCTTGAAGCTGGGAGTCTGCACCCGCGCCACCCGCTTGCCGCCGTCGGCCAGCTCCAGATTGGTGACGCTCTTCAGGCCGCCGGCGTCGATGGTCAGGTTGCTGATGCGGGTGGGACGGTCCTTGTCGAACTCCAGCGTCAGCTTGCCAGTGCCGGGCTTCCCGGGGGGCTTGGCCCAGCCCAGTTCCTCGATCGACAGTCGGGTCTTCTCCAGGTTCAGATTGCCGGTCAGCAGCAGCTTGTGCTTGCGGTCCACCGTGAACAGGATGTCGGCACCGAAGGGACCCTGCACCCGGTCCTCCAGGTCGATGCCGTGGGCGCGCAGATCGTCGGCGGTGGCGTCGCCCTTCACCGCGATGCGGGTGCGCGGACCCTTGGCGGCACTGTCGAAGGACTCGCTCCAGTCGACGGTGACGGGAATGCCGTCCAGCTTGGTGGCGCCCTTGATCTGCATCGCCTTGAGGTCGAGCGCCAGCGACAGCTCGCCGTCGGTGGCGTTCAGCCCGGCCGCGACCTTCTCCACCGCCACCTTGTGCAGCTTGCCGGTCACGTCCAGCTCCAGCTGCTCCACCTTCAGGTCGGCCAGCAGGGGGAAGGCGAAATGCAGCTGCGCCTCGGCGGTGCCCTGGGTGCGCTTCGGGTCCATCTCCAGCTTGGTCGGATAGCCCAGCGGCGGCATGTCGATCAGCGTCAGGATGGAACGCACCGGTCCCTGGACCGGCAGGCGGATGTCCATCGTCTCCTTGCCGATGTCCAGCCCGCCGATCACCACCTTGCCCTCGCCGACCTCGATATCGCCGGATTTCGGGTCGGCGATCCGGCCGCCCTTGGTCAGGATGGTGAAGGTCTTGCCGTCGGTCGTCGCCTCCAGCCCCGCACCGGTGACCGGCGTCAGGTCGTGGAAATAGCGGACGCTGATGTCCTGCCCGGCCATGGTGGCGAGGAAGTGCGTCTGTTCCGGCGGTCCCGACCCGTCGAGTGGTACCGAGAGGCCCACCTCCGCCCGCGCCTCCGTCACCGTTCCGTGCGACAGGTTCCGGGTCACCCATTCCCGCGCGTTGGGGCCGGCGACGGTGGGCCAGTAGCGGTGCAACTCGTCCAGCGCCACGCCGCGGGCGGTCGCCTGCGCCTCCACCGCCAAGCGGTCGCCCTGGCGGAGCGCGGTTCCGCTGGCCTCCACCTTCGGCTGAGGCCCGCCGGCTTCGCCCAGCACCGCGCTCAGCCCGTCCAGTTCGACGCGGTCGCGGTTGCCATGCAGGCGCAGCCGCGCCGACTCGATCGGCACCGGCCCCTCGAACAGCTCCGGCCGGATCAGCTGCCCATGCCCGGCGGTGATGTCGGCCTTGCCGCCGGTCGGTTGCAGCGACGGGTCGAAGGCGACCTCCACCGTTCCCGACAGCGGCAGGTCGGCGGCCTTCAGCGGCGCCAGCAGCGGGGCGAGGCCGGCGACGGCGGCGGGGGTGAAGCCGGTCAGCCGCGCGGTCGCCCGGCCGCCCTTGTCCGGCCCCTGCCGTCCCGACAGCTCCAGCCCGGCGGTGCGGCCACCGGCGGTCAGCGACAGGGCGGCCTGCAAGTCGCGCCCCTCATCGGTCTCCACCAGTTCGCCCCGGGCGCTCAAGGCCAGCGCTTCGCCGCCATCCGCCGCGTCCAGCGACAGATCGTCGACCCGCAGCCGCCGGCCCGGCACATCCAGGCTGCCGCGCAGCTCCAGGCTCCGCACCGCAACCGGCTCCGGCCGCAGGGCAGCGGGAAGGGCGACGCTGCCGCTGCCGCCGCGCAGGTTCAGATCGACCGTCATCGGTTCGAAGCGCGGGTCGAGTCGCGCCGAGACCGTGCCGGACAGCGGCAGCTTCACCGCCGACAGCGGCGCCATTGCCGGCCCGACCTCCGCCAGCGCCGCCGGTTCCAGTCCATCGACCGACAGGGTCAGGTCGGTGGTGGCGTCGGCGATGCTGTAATGGCCGGTGGCGGCGACGGTCACCGCCTGGGGCGTCCCCGTTCCGCTGGTATTGCCGAGGTCCAGCGTGACGCGGGCACGGCCCTGGGCGCCCTGGGAGTCGCGGGTCAGCACTATGTCGGCGCGCGTGGCATGCCAGGACAGATCGAGCATGCGGTTCTCGACCCGCAGGTCGGCACCCACCACCGACAGCCGGCGCAGCAGACCGAGGGGCCGGTCGATGTCGGGCGGGCGGCGCAGACTGTCCAACGCCTCGTCCATCAGGTCGGGGCCGGCATTGTCGGAACTGCCGGCGGATTCGGCGTCGGCCCGCACGTCGAAGGCGAGGCTGCCGTCGGCGCGGCGCAGCACGGTCAGGCGCGGCCGGACCAGATCCAGGCGGGTCGGCGACAGCGTGCCGCGGAACAGGGCCGGAATGGAGAAGCCGATGCCCATCTCCGGCACCGCCGCCAGCTCCGCCCCCCCGGCATTCAGCGCCTGTACCCGGCGGGCGCGCAGGTCTAGACGGCGTCCGGTGTTCTCAAGCCCGTCCTCCTCCTCCAGCGACAGCACCAGTTCGCCGATGTCGATGTGGAAGCGGCCGTCGCGGTCGCTCAGCGCCTGCTCGACATAGGGAATCAGCGGGTCGAGGGCGATCGGCCCCTGCGACAGCCGCCACGCGAACAGCCCGCCGGCCGCCAGCGCCACGGCACCGACCCCGGTCAGCGTCAGGCCGAGGATCTTCGCGGTGCGGCGGATCATCGGGCACCGTCGAAAAAAGAAGGATAATCGGTCCGATTGACCTTCACGCCCGACACGTGCAGCTTTCTGCCCATGATTTGAGCAGGAAAGACGGTTGCCATGCCCAGCCCCATCGCGTTCTCAAGCCCCTTGCCGAAGCCCTTCGATGCCGCGCAGGCGTCGCTGGGGATGGAGCGCTGGCGCCAGCAGGCCGCCGCGGCGGAGCCGGAGACCCGTGCGTGGGCGGAGGCCTTCGCCGATTCGGAACCCGGCCGGGCGCTGATCGAGGCGGTGTGCGGCAACAGCCCGTATCTCGGCCACAGCCTGACGCGGGAGCTGCCCTTCGTCGCCCGGACGGTGCAGGACGGGTTCGACGACAGCTTCGCCGCGCTGATCGCCGCCCTCCATGCCGAGCACGACGAGGAAAAGTCGATGGACCGGCTGATGGCGGGCTTGCGGGTGGCGAAGCGGCGGGCGGCGTTGCTGATCGCGCTGGCCGACATCGCCGGTGCGTGGCCGCTGTTCCGCGTCACCGGCGCCCTGTCGGAGCTGGCGGAGACGGGGGTGCAACTGGCCGCGAATTTCCTGCTGCGCCGCGCCGGGGAGGCGGGGACGCTGACGCTGCCGGATCCGCAGCGACCGTGGGTCGGTTCGGGCCTGATCGTTTTGGGCATGGGTAAGCTTGGCGGGCGCGAACTCAACTATTCCAGCGACATCGACCTGATCGTCCTGTACGACGACGCTGTTGTGCAGACGCCCCAGCCGGACAACCTCGCGCGAACCTTCATCAGGCTCGCACGCGATCTTGTCCGCATTATGGATGAACGGACCAAGGACGGCTACGTCTTCCGCACCGACCTTCGGCTTAGGCCGGATCCGGGCGCCACGCCTCTGGCGGTTTCCGTCTCCGCAGCCGAAATTTATTACGGCAGCGTCGGCCAGAACTGGGAACGCGCGGCGATGATCAAGGCGCGCCCGATCGCCGGCGATCCGGAGGCCGGCGCTTCCTTCCTCCGCTTCCTGGAGCCCTTCGTCTGGCGCCGCAACCTGGATTTCGCCGCCATCCAGGACATCCATTCGATCAAGCGCCAGATCAACGCCCACAAGGGCCACCGCGAGGTGACGGTCAACGGCCACGACATCAAGGTCGGCCGCGGCGGCATCCGCGAGATCGAGTTCTTCGCCCAGACCCAGCAGCTGATCTTCGGCGGGCGCGACCCGCGCGTGCGCATCGCCCCAACCCTGATGGCGAACGAGGCGCTGCGCGACGTCGGCCGCGTGCCGCCGCAGACGGTGGAGGAGCTTGCCGGGGCCTATCATTTCCTGCGTCGTGTCGAACACCGCATCCAGATGATCGACGACCAGCAGACCCACCGCATTCCCGCCGACGATGCCGGGGTGGCGCATCTGGCGACCTTCCTCGGCTATGACGATCCCGCCGCCTTCCGGGCGGAGCTGCTGGCGACGCTGGGGCAGGTCGAGGACCGCTATGCCGAGCTGTTCGAGGAGGCGCCGTCGCTCTCCGGCCCCGGCAATCTGGTCTTCACCGGCACCGACCCCGATCCCGGCACGGTGGAGACGCTGACGGGCATGGGATTCGCCGACCCGGCGCGCGTCATCAGCGTGGTGTCGGCCTGGCACCGTGGCCGCTACCGCGCCACCCGGTCGGGCCGCGCGCGGGAGCTGCTGACCGAGCTGACGCCGGCGCTGCTGAGCGCGCTCGCCAAGACGCCGGCGCCCGATTCGGCGCTGATGAATTTCGACGACTTCTTAGGCAAGCTGCCGGCCGGCGTCGGGCTGTTCTCCCTGTTCGTCGCCAATCCGTGGCTCTTGGAGTTGGTGGCGGAGATCATGGGCATCGCGCCGCAGATGGCGAAGACGCTGTCGCGCAACCCGTCGCTGCTGGATGCGGTGCTGTCGCCGGACTTCTTCGACCCGCTGCCGGGCAAGGAGGACGGGCTGGCCGAAGACCATGCCCGCGTGATGGCGGCGGCCCGCGACTTCGAGGATGCGCTGACCCTGTCTCGGCGCTGGACCAACGACCAGCGCTTCCGCGCCGGGGTGCATATCCTGCGCGGCATCACCGACGGCGACCGCTGCGGCGCCTTCCTGGCCGATCTGGCCGACATCGTCGTCCCCGACCTCGCCCGCCGGGTGGAGGAGGAGTTCGCCCAGCGCCATGGCCACATTCCCGGCGGCGCCTGGGTGGTGGTGGCGATGGGCAAGCTGGGCAGCCGGCAGCTGACCATCACGTCGGACATCGACCTGATCGTCATCTACGACGTGGCGCCCGGAGAAGGGCCGCGCCTGTCGGACGGCACCAAGCCGCTGTCGCCCAACGAGTACTACATCAAGCTGACCCAGCGCCTGACCAACGCCATCACCGCACCGATGGGCGACGGGCGGCTCTATGAGGTCGACATGCGGCTGCGCCCGTCGGGCAATGCCGGGCCGCTCGCCACCTCGCTGGACGCCTTCCTCAAGTATCAGACCACCGACGCCTGGACCTGGGAGCATATGGCCCTGACCCGCGCCCGGGTGATCGGCGGCGATCCGGCGCTGGCGGACCGCGTGTCGGCGGCGATCCGCTCGGTGCTGACCGCCCCGCGCGATGCCGACCGGCTGCTGTGGGATGTCGCCGACATGCGGCGGCGAATCGAGAAGGAGTTCGGGACGACCAACGTCTGGAACGTCAAATACGCCCGCGGCGGCCTGATCGACATCGAGTTCATCGCCCAGTACCTGCAACTGCGCCATGGGCACGAGCGGCCGGACATCCTGCACATCGGCACCGCCAAGGCGCTGGGTTGCGCCGCCCGGACGGGGGCGCTGGACCCGGAGGTGGCGGAGGATCTGGAGGCGACGCTGCGGCTGTGGCGGCGGGTGCAGGGCTTCCTGCGGCTGACCACCGCCGGGGTGCTCGACCCCAACCAGGTGTCGCCCAGCCTGCTGGCCGGGCTGGTCCGCGCCGCCTTTCCTGACGAGCGTGAGCCTGGCGGTGTTGACTTCCCGGAACTTGACCACAGAATCCGTGCCGTCGCCGCCCGCGCCCATGGTCATTTCAAGGCCCTGGTCGAGGAACCGGCAGGCCGTCTTGCCCCGCCTACCACCACGCCTCCGGCCTGAGAACTCGCTTCCCCGCCGGCAAGAAGAAGGACATTCGAGCAGCCATGACCGTAGACGTCGGATCGCCCGCCCCGGATTTCACCATGCCGACCGACGGCGGGGGCAGCGTCACGCTGTCGGCCCTGCGCGGCAAGCCGGTGGTGCTGTATTTCTACCCGAAGGACGACACGTCGGGCTGCACGTCGGAGGCCTGCGGCTTCCGCGACCAGCTGCCCGACTTCTCCGCCGTCGATGCGGTGGTGATCGGCGTCTCCAAGGACAGCGTCGCCAGCCACGACAAGTTCAAGGCCAAGCACGAGCTGACCTTCACCCTGGCGTCGGACACCGACGGCGCCGTGTGCGAGGCCTATGGCACCTGGGTTGAAAAGAGCATGTACGGGCGCAAATACATGGGTATCGACCGCGCCACCTTCCTGATCGACAAGGACGGCGTGGTGCGCAACGTCTGGCGCAAGGTGAAGGTCACCGGCCATGTCGCCGCGGTGCTGAAGGCCGTGCAGGCGCTGTAACCTCCAACGGGAAGGTGGAGCGCCTTTTTCTCCCGGGATGGACCGGAGGGGACAGGCGCCCTGCCGACCCGGCTATTCCCCTGGCGCGTGGATTTACGCCCGAAGGGTATTTTTAGAATCACCCCAAACAAGCCTACACTTCGTGCATTCCCGCACCAGAGGCCGCGCAACCCACCGCGGTTTTGGTCCTTCGGCTGCCCCAGGGATGCACATGCCATGAACGTTGCGAACATTGCCCGGCGTCTCGTCGCCGGAGAGCTTCACTATGCGCTGGGCCGGTTCGAATCGGTGCGGCGCGGCTACAGTGCCCTGCGCCGCCTGTCTCCCCGGTCGCGTCAGCGGGCGCCGGCCGGCCCGCCCATATCGCTGCCTCCGCTCCCCATCAGCCTGTTCCCCGGCCAGACCATCGACCGCGCGCTGGCCGACCTGCGGCGCGACTCGATCGCGCTCGGTTTCGATCTGCCCTGGGCAATGGTGGAGGAGATGGTGGAGTTCGCCACCCACTCCCCCCTGCAGCGGCGGCTGCGCGACGACCGCGTGTTCTATCGCCACAACGTCCGCAAGGGCCGGCTGGAGGATGGGTCACCCGCGGTGATGGGCATCGTCCCCGATCCGCTGGACTGCCCGGCGGTGCGCCGGGTCTGCCGCGATCCGTTGCTGATGCAATGTGCCGGGGCGTTCCTGGGCTTTCCCGCCACCAAGATCATCCCACGCCTGTTCTGGAGCTTCGTCACCGACGCCACCGACGACGAGCGGCGCCAGCTGGGCCAGACCATCGACTGGCATTACGACGTCCACGACTTCCATTTCTGCTCGGCGCAGTTCTACCTGACCGATGTCGGGCCGGGGGCGGGGGAGCATGCGCTGGTCCGCGGCAGCCATCACGGCAAGTCGCTGCGCATGCTGCTGGGGTCCGCCAACGCCCGCGACGAGGAGCTGTTCACCCGCTTCGCCCGCGACCGCATCCTGGTGGTGGAGGGGCCGGCCGGCACCGGTTTCATTGAGGATACCTCCTGCTACCACCGCGCCACCCCGCCGGTCAGCCGCGAACGGCTGATGCTGCAGCTCTGGATCAGCTGAGCTAGACTGGTCCGCATCGTCACAGGGGAATGCGGATCGGATGATGGAAGCGAAGGACGGGCTGCGCACGGTCGTCGGCCTGATGAGCGGCACCTCGATGGACGGCATCGACGCCGCTTTGCTGCGCACCGACGGCCGCGACCGGGTGGAGGCGCTGGCCTTCCTGACGATCCCCTATGACGATGGCTTCCGGGCCCGTCTGCGCGGCTGCCTGGGACGGACAGACAGCGACGGGACAGTGGCGGCGGTGGAGCGCGACCTGACCGACGCCCATGCCGACGCGGTGCGCCGCCTGCTCGACAAGGCGGGCGTCGCGCCGGCGGCGGTCGAGTTGATCGGTTTCCACGGCCACACCATCCACCACGACCCGGACCGGCGCATCACCCGCCAGATCGGCGATGGCGCACGGCTGGCCGCGGCGACCGGGGTCGCCGTGGTCAACGACTTCCGCAGCGCCGACGTTGCCGCAGGCGGGCAGGGGGCGCCTTTGGTCCCGCTGTTTCACCGGGCGCTGGCGCATGGGCTGCCGCGTCCGCTCGCCGTCCTCAACATCGGCGGCGTCGCCAATGTCAGCTGGATCGGCCCCGAATCGGCGGAAGGCGAGGCGGACGTCGTCGCCTGCGACACCGGGCCGGGCAACGCCCTGATCGACGATTGGGTGCTGCGCCACGGGATCGGCCGTTTCGATGCCGGCGGCGCACTGGCGGCGGCGGGGAGGGTGGATGGCGCGGCGTTGGCAGCCCTGATGGCCCATCCCTATTTCGACCGTCCGGCGCCCAAGTCGCTGGACCGCGACGCCTTCGATCCGGCGCCGGTGGCGGCATTGTCGCCGCACGACGGCTCCGCCACCCTGACCGCCTTCACCGCCGAATCGGTCGCCCGCGCCGTGCCCCATCTACCGGCCGCGCCGGTGCGCTGGCTGGTCTGCGGCGGTGGGCGGCACAATGCCACGCTGATGGCGATGCTGGCCGACCGGCTGGGCGTGCCCGTCGAGTCGGCCGATCTCGTCGGCTGGGATGGCGACGCGCTGGAGGCGCAGGCCTTCGGCTATCTGGCGGTGCGCAGCCGGCTGGGGCTGCCGCTCAGCCTGCCGGCGACCACCGGCGTGCCGGTGCCCATGCCGGGTGGGGTGTTCCACCCGGTCGGCTGACCGGGCCCTGCGCGTCCCGTCCGTTCGGCGGGCAGCGCGTCGCGGCTGCGGGCCGTCGCCAGCAGCACCAGGGCGGCGAAAGGCACCAGCCAGATCACGCGGTTCTGATAGCGGTCATGGACCGCCGACAGCCCGCCGGTGACGATGGCGTTCAGCACCAGCCCCAGCCCGATGACCAGAAGCAGCATCCGCACCCGGTCGCCGACCCGCCGCCAGCGGCCCAGCCCCATCGTGGCGAGCCCCAGCATGCCGAGCGACAGGGACAGATCCTCGACCAGCGCCAGCCTGCTGCGGGGAAAGCGCTGCTGTGTCTGCAGCGAGTGGTCGAAGGCGGCATAGACCGCCGCGGGGAAGCGGCTGAACAACCGGCGGGTCAGCGGCTTGACCGGGTCGTTCAGGGTGTCGTCGGACTGGACCTTCAGGAACTGGCTTACGGCGTTGGCGAGAGCATGCTCGGCGACCGCGACCGGGCGGCTGGCGATGGTGTCGTGGGCGATCTCCGCCGCCTCGGCCACGAAGCGCGGCTGGTCGCCGAAGCGCCGTCGGGCGCCGTCGGGATGCCAGAGGAAATAGTCGGAGGCGACGTAGCCCGGCGCACTGCGTCCCAGCGTGTCCAGGCTGTCGCACAGCAGATAGTCGCGGCTGTGGCAGGCCTCGGCCAGATAGTCGCGGGCCGGACCATCGCCGATCAGCCGGGCCAGCAGGAAGACGGGGGAGCTTTCCGACAGCACCATCCGTCCGGCCGTCAGCAGGTTGGAGGTTGTCAGCAGCCCGGTCGCCAGCACCACCGGCAGCAGCACTCCCAAAGCCAGCGGCCGGAGGATCCCGCGATCCTTCCACAGTGCCCAGAGGCCGAGCAGGACGATCATTCCGCCCAGGATCGCCAGATGGCTGAGATGGGCGACGGTCATGCCGGTGATCGCCGCGACGATCAGCGACCGCTGCACCATGCTGAGCGCCGCCCAGCGAACGACGACGACATAGACCAGCAGGATCAGGAGCCCGGTGAGGAAATCCGGCATGATGGTAGCGGCGTGCAGCGAGAGGCTGGTGGTCAGGCCCAACACCGCGGCGATGCCGAGGAATATCCCCGGCCGGTCCGGCGCACCCGCTGCAGTCAGGGCGGCTCGTAGGACCGCCGCCGCCAGGATCCCCTGGGCCAGCGGGATCAGCCACACGCCCCAGCCGCTGGCGAAGGGAAGCAGGAACAGCATGTAGCCGAAGGGCCGCAGGAAGAAGATGTTGGCCGAGGGCGGCCCGTGCGGCGACAGGTCCGGCGGAGGCGTCCAGGCCGGCGGGGCGGCGCGGTGCAGGATGTTGAAAGCCGGTTCCAGATAGCCCGGCGTGTCGTCGAAGGTCAGCGGAAAACCGTTCAGCACCAGCAGCGGTGCGCCGATCAGGACACCTGCCAGGACGATGATGAGGGCAGGCAAAATCCGGGATTCGTTCCAAAAGCGCATGGGCGCCTTCCGGCTATAGCGGTGGACGACCGGAGGATGGCCGCGTTCGTTGCGACGCACAACGGATCGGGCGTGGTAGGCGTGGGGCTGCGGGGGGGCGCTTCCGGCATAACCCCCGGTGGCAGGTCAGGGGTGTTGAGTGGCGGTCGACTCCAGCAGATCGGCCAGCGCCGCCTGCTGGTCGACGCCGCCGAAGTCGGTCTTGCGCTCCATCGCAGCGGCAAGGCGGCGGCGGTACTCGGTGCGCGGGATCTCAATGGCGCCGAAGCGGCTCAGATGCTCGGTCACGAACTGGGTGTCGAGCAGGGCGAAGCCGGCGGCGCGCAGCCGGGCGACCAGATGGACCAGCGCGACCTTGCTGGCCCCGGTCTCGCGGCTGAACATGCTCTCGCCGAAATAGGCGCCGCCGATCGACACCCCGTACAGGCCGCCGACCAGCCGGCCGTTGCGCCAGCATTCCACGCTGTGGGCGAAGCCGGAATCGAACAGATCGCCGTAGAGGCGGACGATGTCGTCGTTGATCCAGGTCTTCGGCCGGTCCTCCGTCGATTCGGCGCAGCCCTCGATCACCGCGCGGAAGGCGCTGTCGAAGCGCAGCTCGAACGGGCAGCGCCGCAGCGTCTTGCGCAGGCTGCGCGGCACATGGAAACCGTCCAGCGGCAGGATGCCGCGGAGTTCCGGGTCGAACCAGTGAAGCTCCCGCGATTCGGCGCTTTCGGCCATCGGGAAAATGCCGGCGGCGTAGGCGCGAAGCAGGATCGGGGCGGACAGGGTGAACATGCCGGTCACTATACCCGCTGATGGGGCGGAACGCGCAAACGTTCGGCCGAAGTTTGGCTGAGTGATACTGGTGTCGAGACCCCGCGACAGCAATCTCCTTCCATGGTATGCAACGCAGGGAAGCACATCCGTGGGGAAGACCGTCATGCGAAGCGCCGTCGCCGCCATTCTGTCCGTCATGGTTGCCGGACTGTTCGTCGCAAGCCCCTCCTGGGCGCAGAGGCGGGCGGAGCCGGGCAACTTCGACTATTACCTGCTGTCGCTGTCCTGGACGCCGACCTATTGCGCCCGCGACAAGTACGGCCCCGATCCCGACCAGTGCGGCGACCGCAAATACGGTTTCGTCGTCCATGGCCTGTGGCCGCAATACAATGACGGCAGCTATCCCGCCACCTGCACCCGCGACCGCAACCTGCCCAAGGCGGTGGTGGACCAGACCATGCCGGTGATGCCCAGCGTTGGGCTGATGATGCATGAATGGCGCAAGCACGGGACCTGCTCCGGCCTGAACGCCACCGATTATTTCGCCAAGCTGCGCGCCGCGGCGTCCAAGGTGACGATCCCGGAGCAGCTCAAGGTTCCCGGCCCGACCGTGCCGGCGACGCAGGTGGAGCGTCTTTTCCTTGAAGCCAATCCCGGCCTGACAGCGGAGGGGGTGGCGGTCATCTGCTCCCGCCGCGATGTGGCGGAGGTGCGGGTCTGCCTGAACAAGGATCTGGGCTTCGTCGCCTGCGGCCAGAAGGTGGTCGACCGCTGCCGCGACCGCGACGCCGTCCTGTCGCCCGACGTGGTCGCGGCCCAGCCGCGCCGCAGCGCGACTCCGCCGGCCGCCCCGGCCCTGCCGCCGGCGCCTGCCCCGGCAAGCGTCCCGGCGCAGTGAGGCTCAGCCGCCAGTCCCCTCCGCCAGCGACGCCATCACCGCCGGGATTTCCGCCAACAATTCGCGGGCGAGGAACCCCAGCGGGCCGATGCGGCGGCTCAGCCGGTTGCCGGCTTCGCCATGCAGGTAGACCCCCCAGATGGCGGCCTGTTCCGGACTGGCGCCGCGGGCCAGCAGGCCGGTGACGATCCCGGCAAGCGTGTCGCCCGAACCGGAGGTCGCCAGCCCGACCGTGCCCTCGCGATAGGCCCAACTGCGGCCGTCCGGTGCGACGATGCGGGTGCAGCCCCCCTTCAGCGCCACCACCGCCTTCAGCCGGGCCGCCGCCTGCTTGGCACTGCCGAGCGGGTCGGCGTCCACCTGCTCGCGCGGGCAGCCCAGCAGGCCGGCCATTTCGCCGGAATGGGGGGTGATGACCACGCGGCCTTCATGCCGGTGCAGCGGCGCCGGGTTCTGCCCCAGCCCGGCCAGTGCCCCGGCATCCAAAACAAAGCGCGGCCCCTCCCCACTCGAATCCAGCCGGGTCAGCAGGCCGGCGGTCAAGGCCGCGGTTGCCGGCTCGTCCATCATGCCGGGGCCGATCAGCACCGTATCGCAACGCGAGGCGCGCTCGGCCAGCGCCTGGGCCGACTCGGCGGCAATCCCGCCCTCGGGCGTCTCACGCAGGCCGGCGACCAGGGCCTCGGGCAGGACGAGGCCCAGATGGGGGGCGACGCTGGCCACGGTGGCGATCTGCAATTTGCCGGCGCCCGCCCGCAGCACGCCGATCCCGGCCAGCAGGGCGCCGCCCGGCACCGGGACGCTGCCGGCCACCACCAGCGCCCTTCCGCGGGTTTCCTTGTCGCCGTCGCCATCCGGCTGGGGCAGGGGCATGCCATGCAGAAGTTCGGCGGTGACGGGGATCTCTGCGTCCAATCGGCTCTCCTCGGCGGGTGGCCCTCAGCGGGCGGTGATTTATCGGGCGGCAACGGCGGCATCCGGCTCGGCGGTGACCGGGGCGCCGGCCTCCTCCAACGGAGCGACGAAGTTGTAGCGGTGCAACTGCAGTCCGCCGCGTGGCCCGGCCTGGACATCGAAGCGGTATTCGGTGACGGAGCAGTTGGCGACGTCGCCGGCCGCGTCGACGGCCAGGATTTCCTCCTCCGTCATGTTTTCCAGCAGATAGCGCAGGCACAGCACCACCACCTGATGCCCGACGATCAGCACCCGCCGGCCGCCGTGATGCAGGCTGACGGTGTCGAGCGCGCTGCGTAGCCGCAGGATCACGTCGCACCAGCTCTCGCCCCCGGGCGGACGGTGATAGAACTTGCCGAGCAGGCGGCGGAATTCAGCCTGTTCCGGGAATTCCTGGCGGATGCCGGCGGTGGTCAGCCGGTCGAGCACGCCGAATTCCTTCTCGCGCAGCCGCTCGTCGATGACGAAATCGGCGGGGGCGATCGGCAGCCCGCCCGACTGGTGCAGCCGTTCCGCCGTGCGCAGCGCCCGCCGGTAGGGCGAGGTCAGAACCACGTCCGGCCGCTCCACCGCTGGCATGGCGGCGAACCAGCGGCCGAGCGCATCCGACTGCCGCTCGCCCAGCGAGCTGAGCGGCACGTCGACGTCGCGTTCGTCGATGGCGATCCGGACATGTCCGGCGGCGTGGGCGGCGTCGCGCGCGACGTTCCCGGCGCTCTCGCCATGGCGGACGATCCACAATCGGTCGGGCCAGCGCTGTTGCATCGGCGATCCCATTCCCTGGCAGGCGAAACTGTCGGAAATAACCGCTGGGCGGGCCGAAAGGTCCCTCTGCCGTGCAGGTCGCGGTATGGCAGCCATGCTGCCCGTTTCGCCGCTGCGGCGACGCGGCACCTTGCCGCTGGCGTCGGCCGGGCCACACTTTCCTGTCCAGTTTCCAACCAGCAGCCAGTCTTCAATCATACAGGATGGATCGGACATGACGGACAGCCAGGACGCGGCCCCCCTGTTCCAGCCGGTGACGATCGGGCGCTACACCCTGCCCAACCGCATCGCCATGGCGCCGCTGACCCGCAGCCGCACCGACAACGTCACCGGCGTGCCGACCGCGATGAACGCCGAATACTACGCCCAGCGCGCCAGTGCCGGCCTGATCATCGCCGAGGCGACGCAGATCTCGCCGCAGGGCAAGGGCTATGCCTACACCCCCGGCATCCACAGCGCCGAACAGGTGGCGGGCTGGAAGCTGGTGACCGACGCGGTCCACGCCAAGGGCGGGCACATGTGCCTGCAGCTCTGGCATGTCGGCCGCATCTCCCACCCCGACCTGCAGCCGGGCGGCGCCCTGCCGGTGGCGCCCTCCGCGGTGAAGCCGGAGATGAAGGCCTTCACCGTCGACGGCTTCAAGGACATCCCGACTCCGCGCGCGCTGGAACTGTCCGAGTTGCCGGGCATCGTCGAGGATTACCGCCGCGCCACCCGCAACGCGCTGGCCGCCGGGTTCGACATGGTGGAGGTGCATGCCGCCAACGGCTATCTGATCGACCAGTTCCTGCGCGACGGCACCAACAAGCGCACCGACGCCTATGGCGGCTCGGTGGAGAATCGCGCCCGCTTCCTGTTCGAAGTGCTGGACGCCGTGGTGGCGGAGGCCGGGGCCGACCGCGTCGGCATCCGCCTGTCGCCGCTGAGCCCGGCCAACGATGCCCAGGAAAGCGACCCGGTCGGCACCTTCAGCCCGGTGATCCGCCGGCTGAACGACTACGGCCTTGCCTATCTGCACATGATCGAGGGGGTGACCCGCGGTCCGCATCCCGGATTCGGCGGCGATCTCGCTGAACTGCGCGGGCTCTACAAGGGCCGCTACATGGCCAACAACGTCTATGACCGCGCCATGGCGATCCAGGCGACGGCCAGCGGCCATGCCGACATGATCGCCTTCGGCCGGCCCTTCATCGCCAACCCGGACCTTGTGGAACGGCTGCGCATCGACGCCCCGCTGGCCGAGCCGGACCAGAAGACCTTCTATGGCGGCGACAGCCACGGCTACACCGACTATCCGACGCTGAACCAGTCGGCGGCCTGATCCAGTGGCGCACGGCCTGCGTGCAAAAGACCTCCGAGTCGGGGCGGGGCCGGCAAGCAGGGGGTGCCAAGATTGGGAGATGGTGCGGCACTTCGGTGCCGCTTCCGTCCATCCGGGGCGCCAAGGAAGATGTCGGACGCATCAAGCGTGAGCCTGGGATGAGGCATTTAAAGGCGATTTGGTCATCTTTCCTTTGGAAGGCTTGACCTGGGACCGGTTCCCTGTGACAAAAGACATTCGGCACACTCTATGAGCTTGAAGACACATGTTCGACCGCCCGCCCCGCCAGGGCTTCCGCGCTCCCGAGATCACCAAGTCCAACGTCACCGCCACCGTGAAGTGGTTCAACCCCACCAAGGGGTTCGGCTTCGTGTCGCCTGAGGACGGTTCGCCCGATGCCTTCCTGCACGTCTCTGCGGTTCAGGCCGCCGGCTACGACGCGCTGGACGAAGGCACCACCATCACCTGTGACCTGGCCCGTGGGCCGAAGGGTCCGCAGGTGGCCTCCATCCACACGGTCGATACGTCGACCGCTCAGCGTTCGGCCCGTCCGCGGACGACCGGTGGCTTCGACCGTGGCGGCTTTGACCGCGGCGGCTACGATGCCGGCGGCGCCGGTGGCGAAGAAGTCGACGGCACCGTGAAGTGGTTCAATGCCGACAAGGGCTTTGGCTTCATCACGCCCAGCACCGGTGGCAAGGACGTCTTCGTCCACGTCAACGTGCTGCGCCGTTCGGGCATGCAGACCCTTCAGGAAGGCGATCAGGTGCGCGTCACCGTTCGTCAGGGCCAGAAGGGTCCGGAAGCGGGCAAGGTCGAGTACCTGTAAGGCTCCGGGAATCCCGGGCCTCGGCCGCGCGGCGTTCGTCCTCTCCGGACGCGCGCCACACCGGCTGGCTCCGCTTGGCTGAATAGCCTCTTGAGGTCCTGAGCTGTACCGGCTCCGGGCCTCCCGGTGGAAATCCGGACTTTCAGCGCACGGCGCATCCCTTCGGGGGTGCGCCGTGCGTTCCTGTCTTTTGTTCTGCCATTTTTGCGGTCCTGGCTCGTGAGCGATCCGGCCGTGGCGCTGTTCGGCCCGGCTGTTCTTTGCGTGTGTCTTCCGCTCTTTCCTTCGTTCCTGCCTTCTTCGTGACGCCTGTTCTCCAGTGCCGCCCTCCGGGGCGGCCGGCGCCACGTCTCCCTCCCGTTGCCCCCTTGCTGCCAAAGGTCCGATCCGGCATGAGCGAGGTGCTGACCGACTTAGTCGCCGTCTTGACAGGTGGTGGGGGCGGGGTGGCGGGCGGTGGATGGTCCACGGCGCAGCTGATCGGTTTCTGCGGCACCGTCGGCGGCATGCTCTGGCCATTCTTCCGCAGCCGGGCCGGCATGCTGCTGGTGCAGCTGGTTCCCTGCCTGTGCTTCACCGCGCATTACGCCATGATGGGCGCTCCGACAGCGTCGGCGCTGAACGGGCTTGCGGCGCTGCAGGTGGTGGCGGCGCTGGCGATCGGCGCGCGGCCCGCCTTCCGAATCGTCTATCTGGCAATCCTTCCGGTGATCGCCGTGGTGATGGCCGTCACCTGGACCGGGCTGCCGTCCGTCTTCGCGGCAGCCGGGATGGCGGCGATCAGCCTTGCCCGCTACCAGACGCGGGTTGCACCCTTCCGCGGCATCATGTTGGTGGCTTTGCCTTGTTGGTTCGTGCACAACAGTCTGGTGGGGTCGGTGCCGGCAATGATCTCGGACGTGACCGGAATCGCCGTCAATGCCTGGATGCTGCTGCGCGGCACCGGGCTGACGCCGCCCTCACCAACACCAATGCCACCGGCTGCAGCAGCAATGCCGCCGGCGGCCGGGGAGGCGAAGCTGTCATGACCGTCAACCATTCCAATCTGTCGGCGGAAGACGCCGCCGCACTGCGCGCGATCCCGCTGTTCGCCAAGCTGACCGACCGGGCGGTGTCGCTGCTGGGCGGGGTCGCCATCGTGCGCCCGGTGTCGCGCGGCACCACCCTGTTCCTGCAGGACGAGACGGCCGACCGCTTCTTCGTCCTGCTCGACGGCTGGGTGAAGCTGTACCGCCTGACCCGCGACGGGACGGAGGCGGTGGTCCATGTCATCGGTCCGGCGGAAAGCTTCGCCGAGGCCGCCATGTTCGCCGACGGCAAATTCCCGGTCTGCGCCGAGGCGGTGACCGACGCCCGCGTCCTGACCCTGACCGCCGACGGCTTCGCCCGCTGCCTGCGCGAGGACGACCGCATCGCCTTCGGCATGCTGGGTTCCCTGTCGGTCCGCCTGCGCCATCTGGTGACGCAGATCGAGCAACTCCAGGTCCAGCCGGCGCCGCAGCGGGTCGCCGCCTTCCTGATGCGCGTCTGCCCGCCGGGCGACGGGCCGGCGCAGTTCCAGCTTCCCTTCGACAAGGCGCTGATCGCGCGGCGCCTGGGCATGCAGCCGGAAACCCTGTCGCGTGCGCTGGCCAAGCTGCGCCCCATCGGAGTGGAAACCCAGGGACTGACTGTCAGCGTCGCCGAACGCGCCGCCCTTCGCGCCATGGCCGAGGCGGGCGAAGAGGAGTGACCGCAGGCCGCCGGGCCGGTGCCTTGTGACAGCGTCGGCGCGGCGGTTCAGACCCGATTGACGGCGCTGTCACAAGGTGCGAGTTTGCACCCCTACCGGTACCGCATTTGTTCAGGATTTCGAGGCAGCGATGGGCGACAGCAAGACGGTGGCGACGGCATCGGATCCGGCGCAGGATCTGGTGGCCTTCGCCGGTGACCGACGCTTCGCCACCGTGATGGCGGACCCGCCCTGGCGCTTCGTCAACCGCACCGGCAAGATGGCGCCGGAGCATCGCCGCCTGTCGCGCTACGGCACCATGACGGTGGAGGACATATGCGCCCTGCCGGTCGCCGACATCGCCGCCCCGACCGCGCACCTCTATCTCTGGGTCCCCAACGCCCTGCTGCCGGAAGGGCTGCAAGTGATGCGCAGCTGGGGGTTCGAGTACAAGACCAACCTGATCTGGCACAAGGTGCGCAAGGATGGCGGGTCGGACGGGCGCGGGGTGGGGTTCTACTTCCGCAACGTCACCGAACTGATCCTGTTCGGCGTGCGCGGCAAGAAGGCCCGCACGCTGCCGCCCGGCCGCACCCAGGTCAACCTGATCGAGAGCCGCAAGCGCGAACACAGCCGCAAGCCCGACGAGCAGTATGAGCTGATCGAGTCCTGCAGCCCCGGCCCCTATCTGGAGATGTTCGCCCGCGGCGCCCGGCCCAACTGGTCGGTCTGGGGCAATCAGGCCGACGATGGGTATGAGCCGACCTGGAAGACCTACGCGTTCAATTCCGCGACGGATCGCGAGGCCGCGGCGGAATAGGGGGAGTATCGGCCTCAGATGCCCCCTCCCCATCCCTTGTATGTTGAGTTTGGCTTATAGTGTCTCCGACGGATCGAGCTGCTGGGGGTGGCCACCC